>DASTBC010000122.1 GCA_035712245.1 Candidatus Eisenbacteria bacterium | reverse complement strand
CGGAGCTTCTCGAGCGCGAGCTCGAGCTCGGCCGCGTCCATGGCCTCGGGAGGGCGGGACTGCCCCCGCGCGAGCCCCGAGGAGCCGTGCGAGGCAGCGAGAACGAGGACGATCGCGATCGCGCGCCCGAGGTGGACGCTTCGCGCGTGGATCGGTGTGGGGCGGGTCACGGTCGTGGGTACCTCCTCGGCTCGATCCGGGTTCCAGGATGAAGCGGAGAGAGTACCGCACAACGAGAAGCCCCGGCGACACATGCCGCCGGGGCTCGGGTGCGGGGACCGGCTCACGCCGGCCATTCGTTCGTGGCTAGCTAGCGGGACGCGGCCTGATCGAGTGCCTGCTGGCGCAGCGCCTCGCTCGCGTAGATCGCGATCTCCACACGGCGGTTCTGCGAGCGTCCGTCCTCGGTGTCGTTGGAGGCGATCGGCTCGTACTCGCCGCGGCCCCGCGTCTGGATGTTCTCGTTCACGCCCTGGTTGCGCAGGTAGCGCGCGGCCGCCTCGGCGCGGCGGATCGAGAGGTCCTCGTTGTAGTCGGAGCCACCGACCGCGTCGGTGTGGCCGACGATGAGAAGGTCCCGCTCCTTGTACTTGTCCAGGTTCGACGCGAGCGCGTTCAGGTTGCTGCGCGCCTCACCTCGGATGATGTCGGAATCGAAGTCGAAGAGAAGGCCCGAAGCGAACGTCACCGCGATGCCTTCTCCAACGCGCGACACGGTCGCGCCGGGAATGTCCTGCTTCAGCTCCTCGGCCTGCTTGTCCATCTGGTCGCCGATGATCGCGCCGGCAGTGCCGCCGACGACCGCCCCGATGATCGCGCCGCGCGCCGTGTTCCCGGTGGCGTGACCGATCACCGCGCCGACCGCTCCGCCGCCGACCGCTCCGACGGCGGCGCCCTTCCGGGCGCCGGACGAGCATCCGGCGGCGCCAACCACGATCAGTACGGTGGCCACCAGCCTCAAGAAAACGGAGTTGGATACATGTCGCATGGAAGTCCTCCTGATCTGGGGGACACCGTTCCTGCGTCCCCGCGTCCTCTAGCTCAGACTTCGAGTGTTTAGCAAGAACGGTGTCAGTGCGGACGAAGTCTCCGTGGCTCGACCTATGTAGCTGGGATACCAAGAGTTGCAGGAACCAGGCTTCGCGCCGCGAGATCTCGTCCGACCCCGCGGACCGCCTCGGATTGAAAAAAAAGCTCCCCCCGTCAGTTTGCCGAGCGAGGCCTCAGGCGCAGGACCCGCCCGTCGTCGCTGTCGGTGATGACGTAGAGGAGCCCATCCGGTCCCTGCGCCACGTCCCGGATTCGCTCGCCGAGTTCGTCGAGGTATCGCTCCTCACGCTCCACCTTGCCGTCCCGGAGCGTGAGTCGCACGAGCTGCCCGGGCGTCAGGGAACCGATGAAGGCACTGCCCTTCCACCCCGGGTAGGCATCCCCCGTGTAGAACGTCATCCCCGACGGTGCGATGACAGGGTCCCAGTAGTAGACCGGCTGCTCCATTCCTTCCTTCGCCACGCCTTCTCCGATCTTCGCGCCGGAGTAGTCCACGCCATACGTGATGACCGGCCAGCCGTAGTTCTTCCCGGCTTCCGGCCGGTTGAGCTCGTCGCCGCCGCGGGCGCCGTGTTCGACCGTCCACAAGCGGTCCGTCCCGGGCTCCATCGCGGCGGCCTGGATGTTTCGGTGCCCCATGGACCAGATCTCCGGCAGTGCGCCTTCCCGACCGCGGAACGGATTGTCGTCCGGGATCGATCCGTCGGGGCGGATCCGCACGACTTTGCCGATCGTGGAGGTGAGATCCTGGACGCGCCGACGCTGGTTCATCCGGTCCCCGAGCGTGATGAACATCGTTCCATCGCCCCGGAACACGATGCGCGACCCCCAGTGCTGTCCGCTCTGCACCTTGGGCTCCTGGCGCCACACGACCTTCGTGCCGTCGAGACCCCGCTCGCCCAGGCGTCCTCGCGCCACGGCGGTGCCCGCGCGGCCACCTTCCGTCCCGGGCTCCGAGAAGGAGAGATAGACGAGCCGGTCCTCGGCGAACGTCGGGCTCAAGGTGACGTCGAGGAGTCCGCCCTGGCTCTGCGCGAGCACGTCCGGCACTCCGGTGAGCGGCGCGGAGAGTTTCCCGTCCGCGCTCACGATGCGAAGCCGCCCGGGGCGTTCGGTCACGAGCATGCGGCCGTCGGGAAGGAATTCGATCCCCCACGGATGCTCCAGGCCGCGGGCCACCGTCTCGACCTCGGCGGGCGCGCGTATGGGATCGGGCTGAGGAGAGGCGGGCGCCTGCGCCTGGACGCGAGCGGGTGAGCAGTGGACCGTGAGAAGCAGCATCAGGAGCGAAGCGACACGAAATCGTGACATCAGGACTCTCCTCGGCGCTGGGTACCGGATCTCCGTGGCGCATCTCCAGTGTACCAACTCGTTCCGGGTACCAAAAAAAGTGCTTCACATTTCGGGATGGATGGCCGATACTCCCTGCGTTGGATCACCTGTGGAATGTCGAAGCGCTAGTCGCAACCGTTTGCCGCAGGAGGAACCCTGCGGTTTTTTTTGTGCCCGGACGATTCCCGTCCCGGGAGTCCGGCCAAAGTGGTCGGGCGGGCCGCTCCGAGAGGAGCGGCGTGTGGGGGCGATGTGCCCCGTAGCAAAGGAGTATCTGAGTGGCTGTAGGTACCGTGAAGTGGTTCAACGAGGCGAAGGGTTTCGGCTTCATCCAGCAGGATGGCGGTGAGGACGTGTTCGTCCACTATTCCGCCATCTCGGGCGACGGATTCAAGACGCTGGCCGAGGGCGAGCGGCTCGAGTTCGACATCGTGCGCGGGCCCAAGGGGCTCCAGGCGGCGAACGTCCGGAAGTCGTAACCCGCCACAGAACCAGATCACACCGGGGCGGCTCCGCAAGGAGCCGCCCCTTCGTTTGTCAGGGCAGGATGATCGAGGTCTGGTCGTACGCCTCCGGCGGTGGCCTCGGAACCGTCCGGCCATGGAAGATCGAGTAGCGCTCCTCGAGCACGGGATCCGTGACGATCCCGATTCCTCCCACGTCCATGTAGACCGTGGCGTGTCCCCAGAACGTGATCGCGTCTCGGGGCGGCTCGGGATAGAGGGTCGCGTCGATGGGCTGGTTGACGACAAGGACCGGTGCGCACCCGGCGAGGAGAAGGGGGGCCAGGGCGGCTCCGAGACCGCGTGCGAGACGCATGCCGCGGTGAACCCCGAAGCGGCTCGGCGGGTCCAGTGAAACCTTAGCCTAGGAACCTTCTGCCATCGACGACACCGCCGCGAGCCCGGCCGCGCGGCCAGTGGCCCACGCCCATGCGAAGTTGTAGCCGCCGATCGGCCCGAACGCGTCCAGGATTTCCCCGCAGAGATAGAGCCCGGGACAGAGCTTGCTTTCGAGCGTGCGAGCGTTCACCTCGTCGAGAGCCACGCCGCCGCCCGTCACCTCCGCCTTGGAGTAACCTTCGTCGCTCGTCCACGGAAGCGGATACCGGGTGAGCAATCCGACGAGGCGAAGTCGATCCTCGCGGCGGAGCGTCGAGGTGGTGGCGGCCGCGTCCACACCGGCCTCGTCGAGCAATGTCTCGGCGAGTCTCGCGGGCATGCGCGCCCGCAGGAGGCTCACGACCGCGCCTGTCCCCTTCTGGAGTGTCCGGTCCCACTCCTCCGCCGTGAGAGGACTCCAGCTCACATCGATCGGTTGCCGTGGGCCGCCCGCGTGGCGAGCCCGCACGGCGAGGTGCGACACGTTGAGAACGGCGGGGCCGCTGTAGCCCTTGTGCGTGAACAGGAATCCTCCGCGGGTGAGGAACGTCCGCCGGCCGGTCGGCGCCTCGATCGTGACTGGAAGCGAGACGCCGCTCAGTGCCGCGTGCCGGTGCGGCTGCGCGGTGAGAGGCGTGAGCGCCGGATAGGTGTCGTGCACCGTGTGACCCAGCTTCCGCACGATGCGGAGCCCCGTTCCGTCGCTCCCGGTCGCGGGTACGGAGAGTCCCCCGGTTGCGAGGATCACACGCGCCGCAGGAAGTGACGATCCGCCGGCGAGGAGCACGCGCCAGTTCCGCGCGCCTGAACCTCCGGCGGTGATCGGCTCCTCGGCAGAGACGGCCGGAGGTTCGAGGCCTTCCACCGCGCACTCGAATCGCATCTCGGCGCCGCTTCGCTCCGCCAGCGCACGCAGCCGGTCGCGCACGTCCTTCGCGCGGTTCGAGACCGGAAAGAGCTTTCCCGTCTCCTCCTCGAGCGCGAGCGGCATCTCGAGGTCCTCCTCGAAGAACCGGCGCTGCTCGCGGAGGGGCCAGGAGAGGAGGATCTTCTTCATCGTGTTCGGCGAGGATGCGGTGACGAATCGCGCCGGATCGAGCTCCGAGGGGAGGACGTTGCAACGCCCGCCGCCGCTCATGAGGATCTTGCGGCCGCCGTCGCGCGTGCGCTCGAGGAGGAGGATACGGTGGTGCCGGTGCCCAGCCGCCGAGGCGGCGCGCGCGGCGAAGATCGCGGCCAGGAAGCCGGCCGCGCCCGCGCCGACGACCACGATCGGCGCGGGCTCGTCGGCGCGGGCCAGCTTCGAGTTACCGGTCGGAGGTGACGAGAGCGATCGCGAGCCCGTCGTAGCCCTTGGCTCCGACGGTCTGGATCGCGGTCGCGCTCACGCGCTTCTCGGCGGCGAGGAGATCGAAGAAGCGCCGTACGCCCTGCACGTTCTCGTCCTCACTCTTCTCCTCGATCACCTTTCCGTCGCGCACCACGTTGTCGACCAGGAGGAGCGATCCCTTGCGGGAGAGCTTGAGAGACCACGCGAAGTACTCGGGGATGCTGGGCTTGTCCGCGTCGATGAAGATGAGGTCGAACGGACCTTCACTCGCCGAGGCGATGGCCGGGAGCGTCTCGAGCGCGCGGCCCAGGGGGATGTCGACGACGCCCGCCAGCCCGGCGCGCGCGACGTTCGCGCGCGCCACGTCCGCGTGCTTCGGGTCCGCTTCGAGGGAGATCAGCTTCCCGTCGGGCGGGAGCGCCCGGGCGAGCCAGATCGTGCTGTACCCGCCCAGCGTCCCGATCTCGAGGATGCGCCGCGCCCCCATGACGCGCGCGAGGATATGGAGGAGCTTCCCCTGCACCGTGGAGACCTGGATCTCGGGAAGTCCTGCCTGGGTGCTCGAATCGAGCGCCCCCACGAGCGCGGGATCGGCGGGCGCGAGGGACGCGCTCAGGTACTGGTCAACCTCGGTCCAGAGTTCCTGCGTCGCGGTTTCCGGCATCGCGCTCTCCTCGTCTCGGGTTTCTCCGGGAACGGCTCAGTACTTCACGGAACAACCATACGGCTTCGTGGTCGCGGTCTCCACCGGCTTTCCCGCCAGTGCCGCGTCGAGCGCGGCCACGACGTAGTTCTTCGAATTCGGAATGTCCGCGACCTTGGTCGAGGGCGTGTCGTCGATCGCGCCGTTGTAGAGGAGCTTCCCCTTCGGGTCGATCACGTACATGTGCGGCGTCGTCTTGGCGCCGTACGCGCGGCCCGTGACGCCCTTGGGATCGAGCAGGAACTTCGTGGGCGAAGCCCCGCGCTCCTGCGTCGCTTCCTTGGCCTCCTCCGCCGTCAGGTGTCCCTGCTTGCCGGGCGCGGACGAGCAGATCGTGACCCACACCACGTCCTTCCCCGTGTAGGTCTTCTGGAGCTTCTGCATGTTCTCGCTGCCATAGTGCTTCCGCACGAACGGGCAGTCGAAGTTGACCCACTCCAGCACGACGAACTTGCCCTTGAAGTCCGCGAGCTTGACGGTCTTTCCGTCCAGGTCGGTGAGCGAGAACGCGGGAGCGGTCTTCCCGACCACGGCGGCCGCGTGCGCGTCCTGCGAGGAAGCCGCCAGGAAGGCGAGCGAGGCGATCATCACGACGGCGGCGAACATCCTGAGTCCGTTCATTCCGTTCCTCCGGTTGCATGCTCTGAGGTGAAGGAAACCGACTCCGCGGCCCCGTCGGGACCGAGGGTCTCGTCGAGGGCGGACAGCACGATCGCGGGAGTGAGCAGCTCCGGCAGGAACCGGGGCGCGCTCCCGCGATCGCGCCCGTAGAGGATGTAGACGGGGACCCCCTGGCGGCCGTACCCGGCCAGAGCCTGCGTGATCTCGTCGTCGCGGCGGGTCCAGTCGGCCTTGAGGAGGGCAACCCCCTCATCCCGGAACCGCTTCGCGACCTCCGCGTTCGCAAGAGCCACGCGCTCGTTCACCTGACAGGTGAGACACCAGGCGGCGGTGAAATCGATGAACATGGGTTTCCCTTCGGCACGGAGGGCTTCGACCCGGGTCGCGGAATAGGGCTCCCAGACACCCGATTCGCCGGCGTTGGCGGTCGTCGAGGTCGAAGACGCGAGCGTCCGCGTGCCGTGGATCCCGAGGCCGAGGCCGGCCAGGAGAAGCACCGCTGCCGAAGCGTAGGACAACCCGCGCGCCCTCGAGCCCGCGCGGCTCGTCTGGGCATGCCCATACGCCCATGCTCCCGCGCCCAGAAGGAGCAAGGCCGCGAGCAGAAACCCGGCTCCGTCGATGCCGGTCACGTGGCCGAAGAGCCAGACCAGCGCCACGACCACGGCGAGGAGGAGGAAGCCCATCACCTGCTTCATCGTCTTCATCCACGGGCCGGGGCGTGGAACGAAGCGCAGGAGCACGGGGCTCGTGGTGAGGACCACGTACGGCAGCGCCATCCCCAACCCCAGCGCGGTGAACACGAGGAGCGTCATCGCCGCGGGCTGGCCGAGCGCGAATCCGAGTGCCGATCCCATGAACGGCGCCGTGCACGGAGTCGCCGCGATCGTCGCGAGAACTCCGGAGCCGAAGGAGCCGGTGAGGCCCGCCGTCTTCCCCGCGTGGCCTCCGGCGCGCGTGAGCGAGGCGCCGATCTCGAACATGCCGAAGAGATTGAGCGCGAGGATCAGGAAGAGCCCGGAGAGAAACGCGAGGAATGGCGCGGACTGGAGCTGGAAACCCCAGCCCACGTGCTGCCCCGCGGCGCGAAGCGCGAGAAGGACCGCGGCCAGGATCCAGAACGTCGCCAGGACGCCGAGCGCATAGACGAGCCCATGACGCCACGCGCGCCCGGGCTCCTCGCCGGAGTGCTCGACGATCCCGAGCACCTTGAGCGAGAGAACCGGAAGCACGCACGGCATGAGATTCAGGATCATTCCGCCCAGGAAGGCGAACGCGAGCGCGATGGGCCAGCCCGCGGGCCCCGCGGCTCCGGTCGTCCCACCCGCGGAAGCGCTCCCCGCGACGGGCACGTCGATCACGACGCCATGACGCGCGTCCCCGCTCGTGTAGATCAGGACGCCCGCGAGACGCGAGGGCTTCCCTTCGGCGTTCGGGTCCGGTGTCATCGTGAGCCGGTGACTTCCTTCACTCGACTCGAGCCGTTGCAGCGCGGCGCTCTCGATCACCAGGCCCTCGTTCGGGAAGAACTCGAGCGCGGAGAGCGTGATCCCCTGCGGAGGCTGGGCCGTGAGAACGATCTCGTCGCCCGCGCGGGCGGAGACTTCCCAGCCGAGCGCGGTCGTGGGAAGGGCTCGTTGCCCGGCGGCGATCATGCCGGCAGCAGGACCGAGTCGCGACGTGCCCTCCACGGGGAGTGTGATCGCGAGCTTGGATCCGCCCGGGATGCAGATGTCCTTGCACTCCAGCCAGTCGAACGTGCCCGCGATCCGCACCTCGCGCACCTCGAGGGTCTTGGGAGGCATGATCGGCACGGTGAAGAGCACCTCGCCGTGATAGCCGTAGCCCATGAGGGGCGGCTCGGGAACACGCGAGGGGATCGGCCACTGGATCTCGCCCGGCGTGAATCCCGGAGGCAGCTCCCACTGGATCTTCAGGGGCAGGCCCGAGTCGCCCGGATTCTTCCAATAGGTGTGCCAGCCGGGGTCGAGCTTCATGTGGAGCGCGACCAGGAACTGCTTCCCGGGCTGGATCGAGGCCACGTCGGAGAGGAGCGCGACCTCGACGTTGTCGCTGGCGCCCCGGGACCCGACCTCGGCCTGGACGGGACGGGATTCGGTTGCTTCCCCACCCGTCCCGAGGTTGAAGTCGACCGGATCCGCGCCCAGCGGAACGGGAACGAGCAGCGCGAGCACGAACGGCAGGAAGCGTAAGAACTTAGGTCGCGTAGGCGTCATGGAGCCCAGAAGTATACGGAAGGGACGAACTCCTTGTCAGGACGTTGGTTGAACCCCGAGGAGGCCGTAAGGTTTGAGTCGAGAAGATCGCTGGCAGATTCACCAAGAGTCACATGATAGGCTCCGCGCCATGAACCGCTGGTCGGAGTACCTGAACTCGAAAGGTGCCCAGGTCGGGCTGTGGCTCATGAGCGGCTCCGCTGCAGCACAGGCACTTCTTCTGGCCGAGGAGTGGAATGCCGAGTTGTGGGTGCTTCTCGCGCTGTGCGGCGTGCCCATTGGCCTCATAAGCTTTGCCCGACGGACTGGAACGCTGGCGATGGCGCAGAACATCGCAGCCACGGCTCACCTGCTCCTGACCGCACTCGCGCTCTACTCGGTCGTGCGACCGGACCGGCCTCAGCCCAGCGAGATGCTCCTCCTGCTCCTATTACCCGGGGCCGTCTACGCCGTTGGCACCTTTTTTCGCACGAGATCGCGTCCAAAAGATCAGCCGGGTGATTCCAGCGCGGCGGATCAGAGACCGATCGAGTAGAGGGGCGGAGCAGGGGAGCTGAAGTTACTTCGCGAACTCGCCGAGGATCCTCGCGACGTGCTTCGCGTGCTTCAGGTAGTGGTCGATGACGATGTTCTCATCGGGCGCGTGGGCCCGCGTCCCCGGATAGCCGAGACCGGCCGTCACGACCGGCAGCCCGAGGTCGTGCAGGAACATGTGGACCGGACCGGAGCCGCCGACCATCGGGACGATCTGCATCTTCTTCCCGTAGACCGATTCCGCGCTGTCGACGACCAGCTTCACGAGCGGGTCGTCGGGATCGGTTCGTCCCGGAGGCTCCCCGCCGAGAAACGTGATCTTCACGTCCTCGAACCCCTCGCGATCGAGATGCTCGCGAAGGTTCTTCAGGACGCGCTCGGGCCGCATGTCCGGCACGAGCCGGAAGTCGACCTTCGCGGTGGCCCGCGCCGGAAGCACGGTCTTGCTGCCGGCACCCTGATAGCCCGAGTTCAGGCCGCAGATCGTGCACGTCGGCTCGAACACCTCCGCGACGCGTAGCTCCGGGCCGCCAGTCATTCCCTTCAAGAAGCCTCGTACGCCGTAGATCTTGCGATAGAGCTCGCCGGTCTCCGCCACCTGCGCCATCCACGCGCGGTCGCGTTCGGTCGGAGGCTTCACGTCGTCGTAGTGGCCCTGAATCCGGATTCGCTCGTCCGGTCCCTTGAGGGACGCGAGCGCCCACGTCAGCCGCCACGCCGCGTTCGGGAAGATCGAGCCGCCGATCCCGGAGTGCGCGTCGAGGGACGCGGTCTCGACGCTCAGCTCCACGTAGCAGATGCCGCGGAGACCGAGGATCTGGAGCGGCGTTCCCTCGTGGTCCAGATATCCGAACTCCCACACGCATCCGTCCGCTCTGAGGCGCTCCTTCTCCTTCAGCACGAACGCGTGGAGGTTGCGGCTCGAGGTCTCCTCTTCCCCTTCGATCGCGAACTTCACCGAGCACGGAAGATCGCCCGCGGTCTCGAGGATTGCGTCGATCGCGAAGAGCCGCGCGGCGATGTGACCCTTGTCGTCGCTCACGCCGCGCCCGAACATCCTGCCGTCGCGCCGCGCGGGCTCGAACGGAGGCGAGGTCCAGAGCTCGAGCGGCTCGGGCGGTTGAACGTCGTAGTGGTTGTAGAAGAGGAGGGTCTTCGGCTTCTTCCCTGTTCGCTCGCCGAACACCACGGGCGCGCCCGCGGTCGCGAGCACTTCCGCCTTGAAGCCGCGCCGCTCCAGCATCTCGCAAACCAGCGCCGCGCATTCCTGGAGGCCCCAGTTCTGAGCTCCGACGCTCGGCTGCGCCACGAGCCGGGACAGCTCGTTCAGGCTCCCGTCGAGGTTCCGGTCCAGGAAGTCGTCGATTCGTGCGTAGTCGAGCACGGGGCGATCATCGGGCCGACGGCCCGCCAACGCAACGGGGATTCCGTATCCGAGATCGCCGGAATCGATCAGTTCACGATGGCGAACCGGCCCCGCGTCGCCCCGTCACCCGTCTCGACCACGTAGAAGTAGATCCCCGATGGAAGAGGCCGCCCCGCCAGGTCCACGCCATCCACGCGGATGACATGCTCCCCCGGCGTTCTGTGCCCGTGATCCAGGGTGCTGACGAGGCGCCCTTGCAGATCGAAGATCCGCGCCCGGAGTGAGCCCGCTCGCGAGGTCATGACTCGGAGAACGCCTCCCGCATGGAAGGGGTTCGGTGTCACAAGGGACCGGGGATGGTGCTTCGGGTGGATCAGGGTGAGCGATGCGGGGCCGCAGAACGTCGACCCGTCGGCGAGATTGCCTTGGACGATCGCGGTCACCTCGACACGCCCCTTGATCCGGTCGAAGAGGCGCGCCAGATCCGCCTGGCCGAACCAGGCGGGCAGCTCCCGGACTCCATTGCCGTCCAGGTCCCCCTCGATCGCCGATTTGGCAGCAATGCAGGAGATGCTCGTCACGGACCCGGTCTCGAGTGAAGTGAGAGTGATGCTGGTCATGTCCACCTGCTCGTTCACGTAGCTCCCACCGACCGACTCGAACCGCAGGCAGAGGTTGGGCCCGCCCACTCCCACGGGAATGATGCGCCATGGGCCCGTCACGAAGGCTCTCGCCTCGAGCGTGGCCTCCGAGGTGCACACCGTTTGGGCGCCGGCGCGGGCTCCGAACAACAGCATGACGGCGCATGCAATCCCGAGAAGTGTCTTCATGGCACGATCTCCTGATGGCCAGTGGAGAGCCGGGATGAGATACCTGGCACCGGACATGGGGTCGACTTGCAGTCGAAGAGAACTTGCATTCCCTGTGCCCCGGAGAAGGCCGTGCGGCGGCCGCCGCTACGTCGCAGCGGGAGTGCTTCTTAGGTGGAACTCTGGTGCGTTGGCGTCAAGAGGACCAGGGTCGCGTCCTGACGCAATGGCAGCTTGAAGACCGCTTTGTCAGGTGGCGCTCTTCTCCGCCAGCTCCTTGAAACGGTCGAGGGCGCGCACGGCCAGGGTCGCCGGCGACATTCCCCAGAGCTTCGCGAGCGCGTCGCCGATCGCTCCGCCGGGAGGATCGAATCGGAGCCGCAGCACGACTTCCGTGCCCCGCCCGGGAACGCGAAGGAACTCGATGGCCCCGTCGCTCGGAACTTCGGCGCCGGGGAGCGACTCCCAGCGGATCACTTGCTCCTCGCGGTCCTCCACCGTCCAAGCCTCCCACTCGAAGCTCTTGCCGAGCGGCGTCCGGACGCGCCAGTGCGCCCGGTCGGGGCCGCTCCAGGTGACGTCGGCGAACTGCTCCATGACCCGGCCGAGGGTCTCGGGCTGCTTCCAGAGCCGATAGAGATACTCGGGGAATTTCGCCTCGATCATGACCCGGTGCTCGGTCTCCCGAGCATCCTCGGGCGCGCCGGGCAGGCTCAGGGCGCGGTCCACGGCGGTGCTCACGCCGAGAGCCTCGTAGAGGCGGCAGTGTCCCGTCCATCCGCGTCGCAGGAGCTCGCCGCCGGCGATCGCGAGCGCCACCCCGCGCCAGGAGCGCTGCCGGAGCCCGTCCAGGACGATCTTTCCGCCCACCGCGGCGCAGACCACGCGCTCCAGGGTCGCGACGTTGGTGGAGCGCTCGTCTTCCCCGAGCTCGTAGAGAGGCTCGGGCTCTCGGTCTCCGAGGCGGACCATGACGCGATCGGTAGAGGCTATGGATTCCATGTTCTCCTCCCTGATTTGTAGGGCCGGGAACGTCGTCCTGCCCAAGTGCTGGAGTTGTGTCCCGCCAAGGCGGTTGAGCAACTCGCATGCCGGGCGTACGATCCTCACCCCAACCAAGGAGACTCCGATGCCGTCCGCGACCACCGAAACGCCGTTCGATCCCGCGCGAGCCGAAGCCTTCTCCGGCCGCCTTCTGGGCGCGCTCAACGAGGGTGCCCTCTGCCTCATGCTCTCGATCGGGCATCGCGCCGGTCTCCTCGACGCGATGCGCGACCGGCCGCCGTCCACGTCCGAGGAGATCGCAAAACTCGCCAGCTTGAACGAGCGCTACGTGCGCGAGTGGCTCGGGGCGATGGTGGCCTCGCGCGTGGTCGAGGTGGACGGCGCCACCATGCGGTACCGGCTGCCCGCCGAGCACGCGGACTTTCTCACGCGCGCCGCGGGAGGCGACAACATCGGCGTCTTCGCCCAGTACATCGGGCTCCTGGGCGGGGTCGAGGACGACATCCTCGAATGTTTCCGCAAGGGCGGGGGCGTTCCGTACGAGCGCTTTGGGAGATTCCACTCGGTCATGGCCGAGGACAGCGGCCAGTCCGTGATGTCCTCGCTGGAGTCGCACATCGTGCCCCTCGTGCCCGGCCTCGCGGATCGCCTCGCGAAAGGGATCCGGGTGCTGGACGTCGGGTGCGGGAGCGGGCGCATCATGAACCGCCTGGCGGAGATCTTCCCCGAGAGCCGCTTCCGCGGCGTCGACTTCTCGAAGGAAGCGATCGGGTACGCGCGCGCGGAGGCGGAGCGGAAGGGCGTCCGGAACATCACCTTCGAGATCGCCGACCTCTCGGACTTCGACGAGAGCGCGCCGGTCGCGGAGTACGATCTCATCACCACGTTCGACGCCGTGCACGACCAGGCGGCGCCGCTCCGCGTGCTGCGCGGGATCCACCGCGCGCTGAAGCCGGACGGGGTCTACCTCATGCAGGACATCCGCGGATCGAGTCACCATCACGAGAACGTGGACCACCCGATCGGGACGTTCCTCTACACGATCTCCTGCATGCACTGCATGACGGTGTCGCTCGCGCAGGGCGGTGAGGGGCTCGGCGCGATGTGGGGCGAGCAGAAGACGCGCGAGTACCTGGAGCGTGCGGGATTCCGCTCGGTGGAGAAGCACGAGCTGAAGCACGACATCCAGAACAACTGGTACGTCGTGCGGAAGTAGTCTCCTCTACGGCAGCGTCGGCGACGCGTTCACGTACTGGAACGCCGCCTGCATCGCCTGGATCGCGTCCTCGTCCCGGAGCCAGAAGAACGGGAACGAGAAGTGGACCATGCGTCCGAGCACGCCCTGCGCGCTCCCCGGCGTGATGAGTCCACCCGTTGCGGGCCCCTCGGAGTGCGACTGGACCCGGATCCCGACCACGAGGCCTTCGCGCGGGGAAGGCCCGCCGTCCTCCGCGAGACCCTTGTTCACGCCGTGATAGCTCAGAATGGCCTCCGCGATGGGCGCCCCTGGATCTTCCGTACGCAATGTCCCCGCGGGCAGGCATCCGAACTCGGTCGCGAGGATCCATCCGTCCACGCGACCCA
>DASTBC010000121.1 GCA_035712245.1 Candidatus Eisenbacteria bacterium | reverse complement strand
GCCGGGGTCTCCAGCGTGGGGGAGATCTCGAGGGTTCGCTTCCGCCCGCTCGGCTGCTGCCCCGACAGGACGAGCGCGGTCTGGACGAGCTCGTCGGGAGCGCCTTCGAACGCCTCCACCAGATTGAACGTGACCTTCACGGGAACGTCACGCGACTCCCCCGGTGGGATCGTCATCTGCAGGGCCTCGGAGAGTTTGCCTTCGACGATCTTCTTGTTGTCCACGAGGTAGGTCCAGTCCATCGCCAGGAGCCGCGCGTTGACGGTGCTCTCCTTCGAGTGCCGCGCGGCCACATGCACGGTGAGATCGAAGGGCATGTCGTTCGATGCCACGGCAACCCCCAGGCGGGTCAAGTCCGACGGAGTCAGGTCCTCGTACTTGGAGATCCGCGACAGCGGAATCCCCACGACCATCGGATGCGAGATGTGGTCGAACGCGAAGTCGACATGGCGCAGGGCGGCGAGCTCCGAGGACGCGGCGCATCCCTGCACCAGCGAGAGAGCCAAGCCGAGCGCGATCCAGCGTGTGGTTCGAAGCATGGGGTCTCCTGTTCGGGAGTCTCTCAGTACACGCCCGGCACCAGCCTGGCCGAGCGCTTCATGTAATCACGATACTCCTCCCCGAACTCGTCCAGGAGAAGCGATTCCTCGATGTCCATCCGCTTCTTGAACATGTAGAAGACGATCGGGAGGAGGAGCACCGCCACCGAGCTCCGGAAGATCGCCGCGAAGCCGAGGTCCATGAGCAGGATGCCCACGTACGAGGGATGGCGCGTCCACTGATAGACGCCGCCCGTGTGGAGCTTGTGCCCCTCCTGGATCGCCGCGACCGAAGCGAACCGCTCTCCGAGCGTCATCATCGGCCAGATGCGCAGGAATGCTCCCGCCGCGAGGAGCACGAGTCCCACCCACCGGAGCCCGTCCCCTCCGGGGAGCACCCAGAGGTTCCGCGCGTCCATGTACGGCATCACCCACGCGGTGAAGAGCGAATGGAACATGAGGAGCGGAAAGAACGGCTTCCAGTCCGGCGCGTGCTTCGTCCCCTTGCTCCTCCCCGCGGTGCAGAGGGTCATGACGGGCAGCATGAGGAGATGGATCACCACGACGCCGACGCGGACGGGGTGCTCGAAGAACCCCGCCCAGCTTACCCACCCCATGACCATGAGGAGAAGGAACATCAGGACGTTGAGGGGGATTCCGATCAGCTGCTTGAGGGGTACCGCGCGCGAGCTTCCTTCCCGTGCCATGCCGCCACCTCCCTGGTACGAACCCCTTCCCTGCCACAGGACGACGGCGGCATCTTAGGCACAAGAACGCCCCCGGGACTACCCCGAATCCGCACCGGCAGGCGGGTGATGGGGGATGCCCTGCTGCCGGCGCGCCTCCTCGGTGACCGGCCGGGCGTCCTCGTCGGGGATGATGCTGGACCCGTACTCCGACGCGAACGCCTTCGTGAACTCGGCCCCGAAGAAGAAGATCATGGACGAGTAGTAGACCCACACGAGGAGCACGACGAGAGAGCCCGCCGCGCCGAAGGCGGAGCCCACGTTCGTGCGCCCCAGATAGAACCCGATCAGGTACTCGCCCACGTTGAAGAGGAAGGACGTGACGATCCCTCCCACGATCGCGTCCTTCCACGCGACCTTCGCGTCCGGGATGTACTTGTAGAGGAGCGCGAAGAGGAAGGTGATCACCGCCAGGGAGAAGAGGACGTCGACTGCGGCCCAGAGCCCCTCGCCTCCCGGGAGATAGCGGTCGAGCGTATCCCCCAGCACGCTGAGAAGCGTGCTCACCGCGAGGGACACGAGGAGGAGGAAGCCGGTCCCGAGGAGCACCATGACCGAGAAGATGTACTTGCGCAGGAACGCGCCGATGCTGCGGGTCGGCTTGACCTCGACCTCCCAGACCGTGTTGATCGCGTCCTTCAGGTGTCCGAACACGGCGGACGCGCTGATCAGGAGCGTCGCCGTGCCGATGACGGTCGCCAGCACGCCGGGTTTCTCGGTGCGGGGACTCGCGAGGATGTCGCGGATCGCGGCGGCCCCCTGGGAGCCGACCAGGTCCTCGAGCGTGCGCAGGAACCGCCCCTGCACGACCTCCCCGTTGAAGACGAGGCTCGCCACGCCCATCAGGAGGATCAGGAGCGGCGGGATCGAGAAGATCGTGTAGTACGCGAGCGCGGCGCCGAGGCGCGGCGCCTTGTCCTCGTCCCAGGACCTGGCCGCGACGGCGAGGAGGTGGAGGAGACGTCTCACTCCTTGGGGCTCACCGCCGGTGGATCGCTGGCCGGGAACGACTCCTCGATCGCCTCGTCCAGCTGCTCCTCCTCGTGCGACTCGCGCTCGGGCGCGGGCTTTGCGTCACGCTCCTCGCGCTCCCGTTCCTCGCGGTCTCGCCGTTCGCGTTCCCGCTGCTCGGGCTCCCGCCCGCGCTCTTCGACGTCTCGTCGCTCGTACATGGCTCACCTCGCGAAGGGCTACCGGTCGAAGGACTCCCGCGCCGACGCCCCGGAGAGGGGTATCAGATAGCGCTCGGGGTCGGCCAGCACGCGCAGCCGCACCGCCTCGAGCGAGCTCTCGCCTCCATAGCTCACCGCCGATTGCAGGTGTCCGCGGATGCGATGGAGGACGTCCCGCACGCCGCCGCGATACGGGACCTGCATCTCCTGGCCCTCGGCAGGCTGGTCCAGGGCCTGGTCCATCTCCTCGGGATCGACGTCGTCGTAGAGGGCCTGGAAGACCGCCTGCGGCGACGTCATGCCTCGATAGATCTTCCGCTTCTCGCGCGTCGCGGGATCCTCGATCACGTGCCCCGGAGCCTCGTCCGTTCCGGAGAGGAGGCTTCCCAGCATGACCGAGGACGCGCCGCACACGAGCGCGAGGAAGATGTCCTTGTCGTTCCGGACGCCTCCGTCCGCGATCACCGGAACGCGGCTCCCCACGGCGCGCCACGTCTCGTGGATCGCCTGGAGCTGCGGAACCCCGGCCGCCGTCTCGAGACGCGTTCTGCAGCCCCGCCCGGGGCCGATCCCCACCTTGATCGCGGCGACGCCCAGCTCGAGCAGGAACCTCGCTCCCTCTTCGGTCCCGACGTTGCCGGCGATCAGCTCGACCTCCGGAAACCGGGAGCGGAGGGCGCGGACCGCCTCCTCCATCACCTCCGAGTGTCCGTGCGCGATGTCCACGAGGATCGCGTCGGAGCCCGCGGCGAGGAGCGCCTCGGCGCGTTCCAGGTAGTCGCCGCGCGCGCCGACCGCGGCCGCGACCACGAGCCTCCCCTTCCGGTCCTTCGTCGAGCCGGGCCGCTCCCGCGAGAGGAGGATGTCGCTCTTCGTGATGAGTCCCTGGATGCGTCCGCGCTCGTCCACGAGCGGGAGCTTCTCGATCTTGTGCTCGTAGAGAAGGCGCGATGCCTCCTCGGGGCTCACGCCCGGCCGCCGGGTGTGGAGACGCGCGACCGGCGTCATGAACCGCTCCACCGGCTCCTGCTCGTGCTCGCCCTCCCACGGCATGTCGCGCTTCGAGAGAAGCCCGGCGAGCACGCCGCTGCCGCGCTCCTCTTCGATCAGGAGTCCCGTCACGCCATGCCGGCGCGTCGTCTCGCGCGCCTCGCGAACCGTCGCCGTGCGCGGGAGCCGGATCGGCTCCTCGACGATCCAGCCGTGGCTCCGCTTGACCCGCTCCACCTCGCGGGCCTGCTCTTCGATGGGGAGGGCACGATGCACGATGCCGATCCCCCCTTCGAGGGCCATGACGCGCGCCATGTCCGACTCGGTGACGCTGTCCATGTTCGCGGAGACGATCGGGAGCTCGAGCCCGATCCCCTCGGTGAGCCGCGACGTGAGCGACACGGCGCCGCGCGAGCGCACCCGCCCCTTCTGGGGGCGGAAGAGGAAATCGTCGTACGTGCGGCCCCGGAAGAAGCCGCTCATGGCGCGGCCTCCCCGGCCGCGGCGCGCTCGGCGGATCCGGCGCGCCGCTTCGTTCCGGGGTGTGCGAGCGCGAGCACGCGATCCAGCGTGTCCGCCTCGGCGGGAGTCTTGTCGGGGCGGTAGCGCTTCACCCGCGCGAACCGGAGCGCGATCCCTGCCGGATACTGCGGGCTCGCCTGCACGTCGTTGAAGGCCACCTCGACCACCACCTCCGGCCTCACGTGGACCGTGGTCCCGTCGGTGTCCGTCTCGATCTCCCGGAACCGGCGCGTCTGCCACTCGAGCATCTCGTCCGTCATCCCCTTGAAGGTCTTTCCCAGCATCACGTAGCTCCCGCTCCCCGGATCGCGCGCTCCCAGGTGGAGGTTGCTGAGCCACCCCGTGCGCCGGCCGTGTCCCCACTCCGCCGCGAGCACGACCAGGTCGAGGGTGTGGGCCGGCTTCATCTTGAGCCAGCCCCCGCCGCGCCGTCCCGCCTCGTAGCGGGAATCGAGCCCCTTCATCATGACCCCTTCGTGCCCGGCGCGCAGCGCCTCATCGAAGAACGCCTCGGCCTCGGCCGGATCCGAGGTCACGCGCTGCGGCACCGCGAGGCCTTCCGCCACGGAGCGGAGCGCGCGGAACCGCTCCCTGGCGGGCAGGTCGTGCAGGTCCTGGCCGTCCAGCCGGATCGCGTCGAACAGGAACGCGCGAAGCGGAAGCGTCTCGCGCGAGCGCGCCACGTCCAGCCTGCGTCCGAACCGGCTCATCGTGACCTGGAAGGGATGCGGGGTTCCGTCGGGACGCAACGCGATCGCCTCCCCGTCCAGGATCATCTCACGGGCGGGGAGCGCGCGCGCCACCTCCACGATCTCGGGCACGGCCGGCGTCACGTCATGGAGCCGCCGCGAGTAGACGCGCACGTCGTCTCCGAGACGATGGATCTGGATCCGGGCTCCGTCCAGCTTGTACTCGAGGGCCGCCTCGCCGAGCGATCGAAGGGACTCGTCCAGGTCTCCTCCCGGCTGGGCGAGCATCGGCGCGAGCGGGCGGAAGAGGTCGGCGCGAAAGCCCGAGAGTCCCGCGCGTCCCTCGGTGAGCGCAGCTCGCGCCACCGTCTCGAGCGAGCCCGCGAAGAAATGGGCCCTCCGGATCTCCGCGACGGGGATCCCGGACGCGCGCGCGACGGCTTCCTCCATGAGGCCGCCCAGCGCACCCTGCCGGACCTCGCCGACGAGGAGCCGAGCCAGGAAGTCCGACTCCTCGCGCGTGGCGCGCGAGAAGAGCGAGGAGAGCAACGAGGAGCGCGCGGAGACCGAGCCGCGGCCGGAGAGGGCCAGGAACCGGCTCATGGTCTCGTCGACCTCGGAGAGCGTCAGGACGGGCTCCCGTGACGCTCCGCCGGCAGCGGACTGGAGCGCCGCGCCACCGATTCCAATCCGTCCCTGGCGGAGGCGGCCGGCGAGGAACGCCACCGCGATCTCGATCTCGTCCGCCTCGGCACGGCGCAGGAGCTCGGAGAGGAGCCCGATCTTCTCGAGCCGTCGGGACGAGGCGCCCACGCGAGCCGACGTCGCGACGAGTTCGCCGAGGAGCATCGGAACGGCCTCCGGGTGACGTGTGAGGGGAATACGTCACGGACCCCACGTCGAGGCGCGGCGTCCCGTATCCTGGTTCTCAGGAACGATCGTACGGTGGGCGTGAGCGCGCTTCAATTCCTCCCGCCCCGGATCACGCTCGTGGGCGAGCCGCCGGGAACGAGGAGGACCTCGCGAGATGGAGCGCTTGGGGGTCGACCTTCGCGCCGCCGTGGCGGCCAGGACTCGCGGGAACCGCGCACCCGGCCGGAAGCCGCCGCGCTCGCGCTAGGCCGGCGCCTCCTCCACCTTCCGGGAGCGCGCGGCCGCCTCGCTCGCGTGCCGCTCGAGGATGCGGTCCAGCTGGTCGAGGTCGATCGGCTTCACGACGTGGTGGGAGAAACCCGTCTCCGCGCTACGCGCGCGATGGTGCTCCTGTCCGAATCCCGTGACCGCGACGATCAGGCTCTCCTTGAGTCCGAGCTCGTTCCGGAGCCGCGCGGCCACTTCGTAGCCGTCCAGGTCCGGGAGGCCGAGATCCAGGAGCACGATCTCGGGAGCGATCTTCGCGGCGAGCGCGAGGGCCGAGGCGCCGTCGTGCGCGAGGTGCACGTCGTGGCCTCGCATCCGGAGGACCTCGCCCAGCAGGAGCGCGGCGTCCGTATTGTCGTCCACGACCAGGACACGGCGTGAAACGCCCGGCCGCGCGGCGATCCTCGTGACGATCGCCGGCGCTTCGTCCGTCGCCTCCCCCATCGGCAAGCGCACCTCGAACTGGCTCCCCTTCCCCGGACCTCCGCTCGAGGCCCGCACCGTCCCGCCGTGCAGCTCCACGAGCGTCCGCACGAGCGTGAGCCCGATCCCGAGCCCGCTGGAGGTGCGGTTTCCCTGCATGAAGAGGTCGAAGAGGCGGGGCAGGAGGTCCGGATCGATGCCGACACCGTCGTCCTCGACCTGGACCGAGACCATCCGGCCTTCGCGCGCCCCCCGAACGCTCACACGCCCTCCCTCGGGCGTGTACTTGACCGCGTTGTGGAGGAGGTTCGCGAGGATCTGCTCGAGTCGGAGCGGATCCGCCTCGAGCGAGAGCCCCGGTCCCACCGAGACCTCGAGCTGGATCGACCGGCTCTGCATCAGGGGTCGCACGACCTCGACCGCGCGTTCGACCACGCTCCGGAGATCGACGCCCTCCTTCTGGAGCTCGATCTTCCCGCGCGTGATGCGCGACACGTCGAGGAGATCGTCCACGAGGCGGGTGAGATTCCGCACCTGGCGTTCCATGATCTCCCGCCAGCGCGCGAGGGATTCCGGGTCGGCCTCGCCGGTGCGCATGAGCTCCAGACAGGTGAGGAGCGGCGTCATCGGATTGCGCAGCTCGTGCGCGAGCACCGCCAGGAACTCCTCCTTGCGGCGGTCCGACTCCTGCGCTTCGCGGTAGAGCCTCGCGTTGTCGAGCGCCATGGACCCTCGATTGGCGAAGTCCTCGGCGAGCGCCAGGTCGCGCTCCTCGTAGAGACGCTCCGAGGAGACGAGGGTCAGGAGCCCGAGCAGGCGTCCCCGTGCGCGCAGCGGCACCGCGAGCGCCGCGACGAGGCCGAGTCGCTGGAGGAGCGGTCCGGTTCTCGGATCCGACGCCGTCGCGTCGCCCAGGATCTCCGCGGCGCGCGTGCGCCGCGCGGGGGAGGAAGGAACACGCCGCACGCCTTCGGCGCGCGCCGGCACCGAGAGCACCTCGAAGAGGCGTGACACCGTCTCGTCGAGCGCGGGATCGCGGTGGACCACCGCGCCGGGGCGCAGCGTGCCGGACTCGTCCAGCACCTCGAGGACCGCCCAGTCGGCGAGCCGCGGCACCGTGAGCGACGCGAGGCGCCGGACCGTCTCCTCGTATTCGAGCGAGCGGTCGAGCGCGGCGCTCGCGCCGGCGAGGAACTGGAGGGCCTCCTCCGTGCGCTTCCGGGCACGAATGTCGCGCTTGACCCCGACGAAGCACCGCGGCTTCCCCGACTCGTCGAGGACCGCGAATGCGGAGAGCTCGAGGTCGAGCGGCTGCCCGGACTTGGAGATCGACACCACGTCCTTCCGGTAGATTCCGTCCTCGCCGAGCACGCGCATCTCGTCGCGGAACGCTACCTGTCCCAGGTGGATCGCGGGCGTGCGGCCCGCCAGATCCTCGTCCTCGTACCCGAGGAGCCTCCGGTGCGCCGCATTCTGCTCCGTGTACTCCCCGTCCGCGTCGAGGATCGCGATCGCCTCGCTCGAGTGGGCGAAGATCTCGCGGTAGAGAGCGAGTCGTTCCTCGTCGCGCCGGCGCTCCACCGCAAAGGCTACGTGCCTCGCGATCGTCTGCGCGAGCCGGAGCTCTTCCTCGTCGAGCGGGTGGGGCCGTCCGAAGTACACCATGAACTTCCCGATGAGCCGCCCTCGCGAGAGGAGCGGGATGAACCCGAGCGCGCGGATCCCCTCGGACCGGAAGAGCTCCAGGTAGCTCCGCACCGACTCGTCCTCTTCCGTGTCCGCCACGACGACCGGCTGCGGATTGTACGCGTCGCGGGACCAGGGGGAGTGCCCCTCCACCGCGCGGCGGTATCCGTCCGAGAGACCGTGCCACGCCTTGAAGCGCATCACGCCGTCGTCGTCGAAGAGGAGGATGGACGCGCGCTCGGTCGCGAGCGCGCGCTCGAGCCCACGGAGGGCGGCCTCGTAGATCTCCTCGAGACCGCGCGCGCGGCTCACGTCGTCCGTCAGGCGGTAGACGGTCTGGAGCCGCTCCATCTGCCAGAGCGGAGGAAGGTCGGCGAACTGCTCGGAATCACGAGAACCGCCGGGAGGAGCCGGCGGGCGCGTCGGTGTGTCCATGGGGTCTCCGGTGAACTGAGTTTGCTCCCTAAACGGTCCTCCCGCGTGCGACTCCTGTCAAGGGAATCAGAACCCGCCGGAAGAAATTACAAGACACTCGCGCGACAACCGCTACGAGCGTCTCCTAAGGCGTGGGCCCGCAAGCGCAACGTTCTCACGACAGACGGCACGGGCGTTGCTCGTGCGCTCCATCGCGAGATCGCATCTCGATCGGCGACACGGCCACGCCGCAACGACGCAAGGAGGCTCTCATGAAGATATCCGGAACGTTCACCCGAGGACTCATGCTCGGAGCGGGTCTCATGTACCTGATGGACCCGTCCGAAGGCGGACGGAGACGCGCTCGCGTGCGTGACAAGGGTGTGCGCGCATGGCATCGCTCGAGCCGCGTCGTCGGCAAGGCGGGGCGCGACCTCCGGAACCGCGCGCGCGGGCGGATCGCCGACGCCGCCTCCCGGCTGAGAAGCGGAGGCGCGCCCGACACGGTGATCGAGGAGCGGGTCCGCGCGAGGCTCGGCCGGGTCGTCTCCCATCCGGGCGCCGTCGAGGTGGAATCGATCGGCGGCGCGGTCACCCTCTCGGGGCCCATCCTGCGAAGCGAGACCCAGTCCCTGATCGCCGCCGTCCAGTCCGTGCCGGGAGTCGTGGACGTGGAGAATCGCCTCGAGGAGCACGAGACCGGGGAGCACGTCCCCGCGCTCCAGGGGGGGATGTCCCGCAAGGGCGAGGGCGGGCCCTCCTGGCTCCCCAACCGCTGGCCCCGGGCCGTCCAGTATTTCGCGGGCGCTCTCGGAGCGGTGGCGCTCGTGTACGGCGCGAGTCGTGCGTTCCGGGATCGGCGAACGAGCCGGGACGAGGATCGCATCGCTCCCAATTACGCGTACCTGCGTTGACCTCGTACGGCTCGAGCGAACCCCCGGGAATGCCGGCGCCGATGACGGCCTTCCTCTGGGTCCGCCACGCCTCGCACGATCTCCTGGGGGCCCGGCTCGCCGGCCGCATGCCGGGCGTGTCGTTGAACGCGCGCGGCGCGCTCGAGGCGCGCCGGCTGGGAACGTGGCTCGCGGGAGCGCGCATCGACCGGCTCTACACGAGTCCGCTCGAGCGCTGCATGGAGACCGCCGCCGCGATCGCGCGCGCGAACGGATGCACGCCCCAGGTGCTGCCGGAGCTCACCGAGATCGACTTCGGAGCCTGGACCGGGCGCGCGTTCGATGACCTCGCGGCCGATCCCGCGTGGACCCGGTTCCACACGGCGCGGGGCGAGGCTCCGGTCCCCGGAGGCGAGTCCATGCGGGAAGTCCGCGAGCGGGTGCTCACCGCGGCCGATCGACTCCGTCGGGATCATCTCGGGGAAACCATCATCCTCGTGAGCCATGGCGATGTCATCAAGGCGGTCCTCGCGAGCGCCCTGGGAACCGACCTGGACCACCTGCCCCGCTTCGACGTCGATCCGGCCTCCGTCAGCACGCTCGTGCACGAGGGCGGCACGTGGCGCGTGGTCGCGATGAACGAGGGCCCGGAGCCCGGCCACGGACGGATCGTCCGGTCGAGGGTCCTGCGCGCGCCCGACGCGGCGATCCCGGGGCTCCGATGATCGTGTACGGAGACGCGGTCCGGGAGGTGTCGCGCCGCCACGCGCTCGAGAACGCGTGCTTCGAGATCGATCTCGCGATCGGCGAGCCGGGTTGCGAAGCCGTTCGACGAGCGCTGATCCATCTCGGCGAGATCGAGCAGGCGCTCCAGGACGCATCGAGCGGTGCGGAGGCGCCGGACGGCCCGGCGCGCGCGGCCCGGGCGGCGTCGGACGCCGCGGCCGATGCGTTCGAGCGCCTCCTCGGTTCGGACCCCGTGGATCCTCGGGCGGCGCGGCGCGCCCGCGAGGACCTTCGCCGTGCGCGCCGGTTTCTCGCGCTCGTCCCTCCCTCGCAGGAGTCGCTCCTCGTCCGGATTCCGGAAGGATTCGCGTACTACTGCCTCCTTCCGGACTCCTATCGCGCCTGCGCCCGGCGCTGGGCCGAGGAGCACGAGGAGGACGCCGAACGCGACGTGCTCGTGCTCGGGGTGCGCAGCATCGGGACCACGCTGTCCGCGGTCGTGGCCGCCGCGCTCCGTGCCCGCGGCTTCCGCGCGCGGCGGGAGACGGCGCGTCCCGTGGGGCATCCCCTCGCGCGGCGCGTGGAGGGGCGCGTGCCGCCCGCGTCGCGCGGAATCGTCGTGGACGAAGGCCCGGGCCTTTCCGGCTCGTCGATGCTCGCCGCGGCGGACATGCTGCGTTCGTCCGGGATCGACCCCGCCTCCATCGACTTCGTTCCCGCGCACGCGGCGGGACCCGGCATCGCCGCGTCCGCCTCGGCTCGACGGCGCTTCCGATCGCACGCCTCGTACGTCGCGGGGCACGGCGCGCCCGAGGGAGGCGTGCCCGGCCTCGCGCAGGCGCTCTGGGGAGGAATCGAAGCCCTGCGTGGCGACGAGCCCGGCCCGTGCGAGGATTGGAGCCACGGCGCCTGGCGGGCGCTCCTGTTCCAAGCCCCGTCGCAATGGCCCGCCGTGATCCGCGCGCTCGAGCGGCCCAAGCTCCTCGTGACGGGCGCGAGCGGAAGGCGCGTCCTCTTCAAGTACGCGGGACTCGCCACCGCCCCTCGAGGGCGCGCCTCCATGGCGGACGCGGCCGCCCGGCGCCTCTCGGAGCTCGCACGGCACGGGTGGGTCTCCGCCCCGCTCGGGGTCTCGCTGGGGTTCGTCGCGACCGACTGGATTGCCGGCGTGCCGTGCACGAGCTCGGACGCTCCGTCCGAGGCGCTCGCGTGCGTGTCCGCGTATCTCGTGGCGTCCGCTCGCGGGCCGCTGCCGCCGCGCGAGGCGCGCGACGCGAGGCGGCGCCTCACCGACATGGTGCGCGTGAACGTGGCGGAGGCGCTCGATCGCGACAGTGCGTCCGCCGCGCTCGACATCCTCGAGGGAAGCGGCGCCCCCGGGCGCCACATGCCCGCCGCGGGCGACGGACGCATGGCGCCGCACGAGTGGATCCGCACGCCGGAGGGGCGGCTCGTGAAGACGGACGCGGGCGGACACGATCTCGACCACACGTGGGTCGGACGTCAGCCCCTGCCCTGGGACGTGGCGGGCACCATCCTCGAATGGGATCTCCCCGGAGAGCGCGCGGCCGCGTTCGTCGCGGACCTCGAAGCGCGCTCGGGGCTTCGCGCCGGCGCGTGTCTCCCCGGATATCTCGTGGCCTATGCGGCGCACCGGCTCGGCCAGTGCCGGTTCTTCGCGGAGGCGGAGCGGGATCCGCTCGAGCGCGAGATCCTCGAGCGCGCGCTCGAGCGATGGCGGGAGACGCTCCTGCGCCTCCTCGGAACCGGCCTCGAGCAGAGGGAGCGCGTGGCATGAAGCCCGTGACCCGATCGAAGCGCGCCTCCGCTCCCGCGGCGCCCGCGCGCGGCACCATGTGGGCCGCGCAGATCCAGGGACCGCGAAGCGCGTCCGTTCTCCGTGTCGATCGGCCGGAGCCTGGACCCGGAGAGGTCCTGGTGAGGCTCGAAGGAAGCGGCGTCTGTGGCTCCCACGGCGCCCTGTGGGAAGGGCGAGCGTGGTTCCAGTATCCCTGCGAGCCCGGTGCGCCCGGGCACGAGGGATGGGGGCGCATCGAGGCTCTCGGCGAGGACGTCGAGGAGCTCGAGGTCGGCGCGCGCGTGACGCTCCTGTCGTATCGCGCGTTCGCCGAGTACGACGTCGCGAAGGCCCCCTCGGTCGTTCCGCTGCCTCCCGAGCTCGACGACGATCCGCTTCCGGGCGAAGCGCTCGGGTGCGCCATGAACGTGTTCCGCCGGTCGGACGTCCGTCCCGGACAGGACGTGGCGGTGATCGGCGTGGGATTCCTCGGTGCGCTCCTGGTCCAGCTCGCGTCCCGCACGGGAGCGCGGGTCTTCGCGGTTTCGCGCCGCGCCTTCGCGCGCGACATCGCCCGCCGTTGCGGCGCCACCGAGACCATCCCGATGGACGGTTCCGCGGCGGCGTCGATCCTCGAGGCGACGCGCGGCCGCGGCTGCGACCGCGTGCTCGAGGCCGTCGGCCACCAGGAGGGACTCGATCTCGCGACCGCGCTC
Source organism: Candidatus Eisenbacteria bacterium (assembly GCA_035712245.1). Taxonomy (GTDB): domain Bacteria; phylum Eisenbacteria; class RBG-16-71-46; order SZUA-252; family SZUA-252; genus WS-9. The sequence continues at coordinate 27,776 of DASTBC010000121.1, read as the reverse complement.
ACGGCCGAAGGGGGGCGGCTGGTGATCGCCGGCTACCACCAGGACGGGCCGAGGCGGGTGGACATGCAGACGTGGAACTGGCGGGGCATCGACGTGATCAACGCGCACGAGCGAAGACCCGAGGTCTACATCGAAGGGATGCGGCTCGGCGTCGAGGCCGTGCGTTCGGGCGCGCTCGACCACCGGTTCCTCGTCACGCACCGGTTCTCCCTCTCCGAGCTCGGTGGCGCGCTCGATGCGATCCACACGAGGCCGGAGTCCTTCCTGAAAGCGGTGGTCTCGGCATGAGCGCGGCACGGACGCAGGGAATGGGCGCGCCGCCCTCCGGCGCGGGGCGTTTCGGCACGTGGCCCCGCGGGGCTCCCGCCTCGAGCGAGCTCGACGGGAGCCGGGGGCCGGCACCACGCGCCCTCCCCCGCCTTGGATTCCTCGGCGTCGGATGGATCGGTCAGAACCGGCTGGAAGCGGTCGCGAGGAGCGGCAAGGCCGAGATCGCGTGCGTCGTGGACTCCTCGCTCGGCCGCGCGCGCGACGCGCGGTGCTCGTGCCGCGACGCGGCCTACAGCGACGATCCCGCGCTCCTCTTCGAGGCGGATCTGGATGGGGTCGTCATCGCGACGCCGAGCGCGCTCCACGCGGAGCAGTGCCTCGCGTTCCTGAGCCGCGGGATGGCGGTCTTCTGCCAGAAGCCTCTCGGACGGAACGCCGCGGAGACGGCGGCGGTGGTCCGCGAGGCGCGCCTCCGGGACAGGCTCCTCGGAACGGACCTCTGCTACCGGCACGTGCGCGGGATGCGGGAGATGCGGGATCTCGTGCGCTCGGGGGCGCTGGGTCGGCCCGTCCTCGTGGACGCGGTGTTCCACAACGCGTACGGACCCGACAAGCCCTGGTTCTACGACCCCGCACGCGCCGGAGGCGGATGTCTCATGGACCTCGGCATCCACCTCCTCGACCTGAGCGCGTGGCTCCTCGACTTCCCCGATCCGCGCCGCGTGACGAGCCGGCTTCACGCGAAGGGGGAGCGCCTCCACGGCCGCCGGGACCGGGTCGAGGATCAGGCTCTGGTCGAGATCGACCTCGCATCGGGCGCCGTGATTCGCATCGCGTGCTCCTGGAACCTGCCCGCGGGACAGGACGCCGTGATCGGGCTCTCCGTCTTTGGAACCGAGGGGGGCGCGGCGTGGACGAACCGGAACGGCTCGTTCTACGACTTCACGGTGGAGCGCTTCCGCGGCACGTCGCGGGAGACTCTCGCGGAGCCTTCGCGGGACTGGCAGGGCGCGGCGGTGACGAACTGGGCCACCCGTCTCGCGCGGTCGCCGCGATTCGACGAGGAGGCGGAGCGCCTCACGAACGTGGCGGAGCTGCTCGACCTCGCTTACGAAGCGGACGGGGACGCCGCGGGACTCGAGCCCCGGGGCACGACCTCGCGCACGTAGCCCGCGAGCTGGTCCGCGCGGTGCTCCCCCGTGTGAGACCGGAGCACGCGGTCCCGCGCCGCCTCTCCGATCTCGCGCCTTCGCGCTTCGGGAAGCTCGCGCAGCATGCCGAGAACGTCACCGGACCCTTCGGCGATCAGGATCTCCCGGCCGGGCGTGAGCACCTCCTCGAGCCCCGCCCAGCGGTCGCTCACGATGGGCGTCCCGCAGGCGGCCGCCTCGAAGAGCCGCACGCTGGGCGAGTACCCGGCCTCGATCATGGGGGCCCTCGTGAGGTTCAGGGTGAACCGCTGCCTGCCGTAGAAGCGGGCGTGATCGCACGGAGCGACGTGGTGCGTCCGCTCGACGTTCGGGGGCCATGCCATGGTTTCCGGGTACTGGGGACCGGCGACGATGAACCTCCCCTGCGTCCACTGCTTCGCGGGGTCGAGCAGGAGGCGGCAGAGCCCCGCGTGCCGGTCCTCGGCGTAGGTGCCGAGATAGCCGAGATCCCATCGCGGCTCCTCGCGCGTCGGACGGTACAGCTCGGGGTCCACCGAGCAGTAGAGGGGACGCGCCCGCTCCACGCCGTGCTCCCGCGCGAGGCGATCCAGCGTCGGCCCGCCGGTGAACGAGAGGTAGAGGTCGTACCGCCGCGCGAGAGCCGGCGTCAGGTACTCCGAGGCGCCGCGCTCGAGGAGGGCGAGCGTGACCGGCGTGTCGATGTCGTAGAACGCGCGCGTGCCGCGCGCGACGCGCAGCACCCACTCGCCCACGGCAATGCCGTCGGGCACGTACGATCCCACGATCACGAGATCGGCGTCCCGCACGTTCCCCTCGTGCCGTCTCTCGAGATCCTCGAGTGAATCGTAGAGGACGGTGTGCCCGTACGGCGGCCGGTCGAGGTCTCGCTGCGATGCGTACCACGGCACGTCCCGCTCGAGGAAGAGGACGTCGTGCCCGCGGCGGGCGAGCCCCTTCACGAGCGCGCGGTAGGTGGTCGCGTGCCCGTTCCCCCACGACGAGGTGATCGAGAGCCCGAGGATGACGATGCGGAGCCGGTCCCGGGTCATGGCAGCCGCGTCGCGGGCGCGGCGGTGGTGGGCCCGCTCGTGACCGGCGCGCTCGTGACCTGGGGATCGGCCGCGAAACCCGGCGCTGCCTCGCGCGATCCCAGGCGGCCGTCCAGCACCGCCTCGACCTCGCGCGCGCGGCGGGCGTAGGTGTGCTCGGCCAGAACCCGCCGTCGCGCCGCCCGTCCGATCTCTCGCGCGCGCTCCGGCGCGAGCGAGCGGAGGTGATCGGCCACATCCTCTCCGGAAGACGCCACGAGCACCTCGCGTCCCGGCTCGAGGAAGAGCTCGATCCCCTCCCACGCATCGGTGACCAGGCACGCTCCCGCCCCCCCGGCTTCGAAGACGCGCGTCGCCGGCGAGAATCCGAACCGGGCCATGCTGTCCCGGCTCACGTTGAGGACCGCGAGCGGCGTGACGTTGAGCGCGTTGTGATCCGCCGTGGGGACGTGTCCGATCCAGGTCACGTTGTTCGGGAGAGGCTTCCCCTCCCACCCGCTCCCGCCGAGGAGGAACCGCCGCCAGGGCATGCGGCGCGCGCAGCGGAAGAAGAACTCGTCCACGCGATGCTCGCGGTCCGGAAGCCGATTCCCCAGGAAGGCGAGGTCGGATTCGAACCGCGGCTCGCGCGGGACGGGATGGTGCGTGTCGGGATCGAGCGCGTTGTAGATGGGGACGCAGACCCTCGCGCCGAGCGCCGTGTACGCGCGCACGACGGGGGCGCCGCCCCCGTACGTGAAGACGAAGTCATAGCGGGGCACCAGCCCGCGGAACGGATCGTTCGGAGTCCGCTCCACTCGCTCGAGCGTGGCGGGGGCGTCGACGTCGAGGAACCCGACGAGCGCCCCGGCCCGCGCGCGGTCGAGAACCGCGGATTCCAAGAACGCATCGAGCACGCCCACGCCGCTCGTCTTCACGAGCACGTCGCTGCCTCGCGCCGACTCCAGCGCCTGGGCGGCGGCGGCCTCGGTGGGCGGATACACGATCACCCGCGCCCACGGCGGGTCGTCGATGTCTCGATGCTGCTGCCGTCCATAGGCGTCCGGCTCGTAGAACGTGACGCGATGACCGAGCTCGTGGAGGGCCCGGATCAGCCCCCGGTAGTACGTGGCCGCTCCGTTCCAGTAGGACGAGACGAGGCTCGAGCCGAAGAACGCGAAGGACCGCGGGGCGCTCATGCGCGAGCCTCCGCGTCCGCCGCGGCGGTGGCGCGCCCGGGCGTCCCGGAGGTCTCCCGTACGATCGAGAGAAGCTCGTCCACGCGATGCGCGCACGTGTGCCGGCTCCGGATCGTCGCGAGCCCGTGTTCCGCGAGCGCAGCGCCGCGCTCCGGCTCGTGGATCAGCTCCCGGAGCCGCTCCCGCATCCGGGCGCCGCTTCGCGCGACCTCGTAGTCGCGGTGCGGCGTGAAGAGTCCTTCCGCGTCCTCCCACGGGGCGCACACGAGCGGGATCCCGCAGGCCAGCGCCTCGAAGACGCGGATCGTCGGAATGCCCGGGAGGGCGCGTGCGTACGGCCACCGGGGAACGTGCACGGTCGCCTTGTGGCGCGCGAAGACCGCCGGCGCCTCGAAGTTCGGGAGCCACCCGCGATACCGGATCCCGGCCTCGTCGAGGGCGCGGCGCGCCTCGTCCGGGTAGCGCACGCCGTACACGGTCGCGCGGAGCCCGAGCGCGCGGGCGGGGCCGAGCAGGTACTCGGAAAGCTCACGCGCGCGTTCGCCATCTCCCCAGTTGCCGATCCACACGAGGTCCTCGCTCCGCTCCACGCCCGGATGAGGACGGAACACGCGCGGATCCGCGGCCTCGTGCCACGTCCATGCCGCCCGCGTCCATCCCCGGTCCCGGTAGTGATCGCTCAGGATCCGACCGAACGCGAGCACGCCGTCGAACTCCGAGAGGTCGAGCTGCCCGATCTCCTCGGGTTTCGTGACGGCGCGATGATGCGTGTCGTGGAAGAAGAGGCGGAGCGACGGCATGCGCCTCCGTGCGTCCCCGAGCCTGCGTAGGAGCGCCGGGTCGTTCCACTCGTGCACGATCACCACGTCGGCGCCGTCCAGGACCCGGTCGAGGTCGATCCCCTCGAGACGGTACGTCCTGCTGTGAAGGCCCGGGTAAGCGCTTTCGAAGGCCTTCACCGCGGCGGGTCCGTGCTCCTCGAGGAGCTGCGCCAGGCTCCAAGCCCCCTCGGGCTCGTAGACGTCGGCCTCGTGGCCGCGGCGGCCGAGCTCGAAGATGACCCCGCGCAGGAAGTGCGCGTTTCCGTGATTCCAGTCGGAGCGCAGCGAGTGGACGAACCAGACGAACCGAAGCGCGCGGCCGGAGCGCTCCGCGGCGCCGGCGCTCCTGTCCGCGAGGGCGCTCACGCCCGGACTCCGAGGAGCTCGAGGGGATCCTCGAGCGCGTCCCGGTACGCCTCCATGTACCCGATCGTCATCCGCTCGGGGGTGTACTCCATGGCGCGTGCGCGCGCTCGCCTCGCGTACTCCTTGCGAACACGCGGCTCCGCGATGAGCCGGCGAAGCGCGTGGAGGAGCGCCCGTTCGTCCCGCGGAGGAACGAAGCACGCCGCGTCGCCCCACACCTCGCGCAGGCTCGGGATGTCGCCGAGCACGAGCGCGCATCCCGAGAGCGCCGCCTCGAGCGGCGCGTAGCCGAAGGGCTCGTAGAGCGCGGGAAGCGCGAAGATGGACGCGGACGCGTACGCGCTCGCGAGCTCCTCGGGACCGAGAACACCCCGGCTCTTCGCGGCGCGCAGGGCGACCGTGCCCCCGTCCGGATGACGGCGGGATCCCGCCACCAGGACGGGCCAGTCGAGGTCCGACGCCACCCGGTCGAGCGCCAGGATGTTCTTGGCCTCGTCCCAGACGCGTCCGACGGTCAGGATCCGGCGCCCCTTCGTTCCGCTCGTGAACCCGTGCGGGGTCCTCCCGTTCGGGATCACGCGGCCCTCCGCGGGCTCGCCATAGTGGATCGCGATCTCGTCGAGCATGGCGCGCGTCGGCGCCGCGAGGATCCGCGCCGCCTGGACGCCGCGGCGGACCTCGTCGGCGTACCGGTCCCAGGCCGGTAGCGCCACGTCGCCGTGGACGGCACGGCACCAGGAGAGGACGCACGAGTGCGCCGTCACCACGACGGGGGCGCGCCATGGCAGCGCCGCGTGCACGTAGCCGTTCAGGTGGATGAGGTCCGGAGCGAGGCGGCGCTCCAGATCGAGGAGCCACTCACCCGCCTCGGTCACCGAGAGCCAGCTCTCCTCCATCCACTCCAGGCGGTAGAGGCTCTCGTGAAGGCGCAGCCGGGGGATCCTCTCGGCCTGGGCGCGCTGCGAGCCGGAGACCGGTCCGCCCATCGTGGCGAGCTCGATGTCGAATCCGGCGCGGCTCAGCGTGGAGGCGAGCTCCATCGCGAACGTCCAGACGCCGCCCACGGTATCGGTCGTGACGAGGACCCGGAGGCTCATCCGTTCGCCCCCAGGGCCGCCGTCGCTTCGGGCTCGTCCGCCGCCTGTTCTTCGAGCGCGCGGCAGAGCCGGTCGAGCCCTTCCCCCACCCCCACGCGGGGGGACCATCCGGTCTCCGACCGGAAGGACGTCGTGTCCGAGACGTAGTACTTCTGGTCGCCGGGCCTCCAGGCGTCGAACCGAACCGGCCCCGGGCGCGCTCCCCGCTCCTCCAGGAGGCGCACGAGCTCGAGAAGGCTCATGACGTTCGCCGGACCGCCGCCGAGGTTGAACGCGCGCGCGCGGAGCCTTCCCGCGTGCTGCCAGGCGAGCAGGAACGCGTCCACGAGATCCTCGGCGAAGAGGAGATCCCGCACCTGCATCCCGTCTCCGTAGATGGTGAGCGGCCTCTCGTGGAGCGCGCAGAGCGCGACGTGCGCGACCCATCCCTGATCCTCGGTTCCGAACTGGCGCGGCCCGTAGATGCAGCTCATCCGGAAGACCACCGCCGGGAGCCCGAACGAGCGCGCGTACTCGAGCGTGTACTGGTCGGCGGCGCCCTTGGAGCACCCGTACGGCGTGCGGAAGTCGAGCGGAGCGTCCTCCCCGATGCCGCGCTCCGCGAGCGCGGGCCGATCCGGCACGTAGCGCTCGCCTCGCGCATGGAGCGAGACCTCTCCCAAGCACCCGTACACCTTGTTCGTCGACGTGAGGAAGAAGGGCGGCGGGTCGGGGTCGCGCCGGAGCGCTTCGAGCACGTTCAGCGTTCCTCCCACGTTCACGCTGAAGTCGTCCGCGGGGTCCGCGAGGCTCGTGGTGACCGCGACCTGCGCCGCGAAGTGGAAGACCGCGGCGGCTCCCCGCGCCGCTTCCCCGACGAGGCGCGCGTCGCGCACGTCACCGCGGACGAATCGGACCCGGCCGCCATGCCGCCGCGTGAGCCAGCGCGCGTTCGCCTCGACGCCCTCGCGAACGAACGCGTCCAGCACGATCACGTCGCGTCCTTCACGAAGGAGCTTGTCGGAGAGGTTCGCGCCGACGAATCCGGCCCCCCCGGTCACGAGAATCGGACCGTCGCGATCCGCCGGCACCGCGGGGCGTCCGCGCGCGGCGGTCCCGTCCGGATCCGAGCCGTTTCCCGACCGCTGCGTCAAAACGTGAGCCCGCGCGTCGCGAGCTCTTCGCGCGCCTCGGAGACGAGGTCGGAGGCCTGTTCCCGCTCGAGCCACCTCGCGAGATCCTCGAGCCCCCGGTCCATGGGCGTTTCGGGCTCGTAGCCGAGCACCTCCCTCGCCTTCGTGATGTCCGCGAAGCAGTGCCGGATGTCGCCCACCCGATACTGCCCCGTGATCTCGGGGTCCGGTCCCGTGCGTCCGAGCGCTTCGGCGAGCCGCCCGGCGATCTCGAGCACCGTCACCGACGCGCCGCTCCCGACGTTGAACACGCCCGAAACCGTCTCCGGCGCTTCGAGCGCGAGCCGGATGGCGCGCGCCACGTCCGCGACATGGACGAAGTCGCGGCGCTGGAGGCCGTCCTCGAACACCACGGGGGGCTTCCCGTTCAGGAGGCGGGCCGCGAAGATCGCGAGCACGCCGGTGTACGGGTTCGAGAGCGCCTGGCGCGTGCCGTACACGTTGAACAGGCGGAGCGCGATCGACGGAACGCCGTAGGCGCTCCCGATCAGCAGCGCGAGCCGCTCCTGGTCGTACTTCGTGAGCGCGTAGACCGAGCTCAGGGCCGGCCGCTTCGTCTCGGGCGTCGGAACCGGACGGAGCGGGGATCCCCCGGAGTCCGTGACCTCCCACTCGCCTCGCCGGAGCGACTCCAAACCCCGCTCCGCATGCTCGACGGGGTTGCCGGCCGGGTCGGCATAGAGCCCTTCCCCGTACACGCTCATGCTCGAGGCGGTGACCAGGCGCCGCACGGGGTGCGCCGCGATCGCCTCGAGGAGCACGGCGGATCCCATGTCGTTCGCGGACACGTACTCCGCGATCTGGTACATGCTCTGACCCACGCCCACCCGTGCGGCGAGGTGCACGACGGAGTCCACCCCCGTGAGCGCGCGGCGCACGACCACCGGATCGCGCACGTCGCCCGTGAGGAGCTCCACGTCCGGATGGAGATAGGACGGACGCGTTCCGCTCTCCCCGTGCACCTGCGGCACGAGCGAATCGAGCGCGCGCACGCGGTGCCCTCGCGCGAGGAGATGATCGGCGAGGTGGGAACCGATGAAGCCGGCGCCGCCGGTGATGAGGACGCGCTCCGCGCTCATGTCTGACTCCCGCGGGGGCGCGCGGGCCATGCCGATCCGTTCCTGCCGCGAGCGTGGCCCCGCGCGGCCGGGAAGCCTCCGGCCCCCTGCGCGAGTTCCTCTCCCGCGATGGGGCCCGCGCCCGGCGAGGCCGCCGGCTCCGGGCGGAGCGCGTCCAGCCCGATCAGCGCCTGGAAGTACCGGATCGTCGCCGCGAGCCCCTCGCGCAGCGAGGACCGGGGACTCCAGTCGAGAATCGACGAGGCCAGCGAGATGTCGGGACGCCGCCGCTTGGGGTCGTCCTTCGGAAGGGGCTCGTACGTGATCAAGGAATCGCTCCCCGTCAGCTCGCGCACGATCTTGGCCAGCTCGAGCATCGAGCACTCCTCCGGGTTGCCGAGGTTGATGGGCTGCGAGTAGTTCGTGCGCAGGACACGGCAGACTCCCTCCACCAGGTCGTCGATGAACTGGAAGCTCCTCGTCTGGGTTCCGTCGCCGTAGACGGTGAGCGGACGTCCTGCCAGCGCCTGGCCGATGAAGTTCACGATGACGCGGCCGTCGTCCTGACGCATGCGCGGACCATAGGTGTTGAAGATCCGGATGACGCGCACCGGGAGGCCGCGCGCGCGGTGGTAGTTCACGACCATGGCCTCCCCGTACCGCTTCGCCTCGTCGTACATGCTCCGGGCGCCCACCGGATTCACGTTTCCCCAGTAATCCTCCCGCTGCGGATGCTGCGCCGGATCGCCGTACACCTCGCTCGTGCTCGCGAAGAGGAAGCGCGCGCGCTTCGCGCGCGCGAGCTCGAGCAGCCGGTACGTTCCTTCGGCATTGCTGCGCAGCGTCTGGATCGGGTTCTGCTGGTACCTCGGCGGCGACGCAGGGCTCGCGAAGTGGAGGATCCAGTCGAGCGGGCCGTCCCACTCGAGGGGATCCACGACGTCGTGCTCCAGGAGGATGAAGCGCGGGTGATCCAGCAGCGAAGTGAGATTGCGCCAGCTTCCGGTGATGAAGCTGTCCACCCCGACCACCGTGTGGCCGCGCGAGAGCAGGCGCTCCGTCAGGTGGCTTCCGATGAAGCCCGCGGCGCCGGCGATGAGAAACGTCATCGGCCGGCCCATGCGATCCGTCTGGAGGCGTTCTGTCATCTCCCCCGCTTCACCACGTTCCGTGATGTCCGAGCCGCTGTCGACGGCCCTCACGGACCGCGCTTCCCGTCGCGGCGGCCGAGCGGCCATCGCGAGCACGTTCCTTGCGGAAGCATAGACAAGGCCACGGTACGAACGGTCGGGCGGGGCGCGACCTACCTACAAGGTTCGTAGCCGGTCCTCGGCCCCGAGCCCCACCCGGCCATGCCTTCGGGGGGCAAAATGTTCTACAAAAGTGAAAGAAGTTCTGACGGAAGTTCTGACGGGAGGCGCGATTCGTGAATCTCGTGGTGTTCGGGCTCACGATCAGCTCGTCCTGGGGGAACGGCCACGCCACGCTGTGGAGGGGGCTGTGCCGGGCTCTGGACGCCCAGGGACACGCCGTCGAGTTCCTGGAGCGGGACACACCCTATTACGGAGAGCACCGCGACCTTCCCCACCCCCCCGGCGCGTCCCTCACGCTCTACGATTCGTGGGACTCGGTGCGGGATCGGGCCGTCGAGTCCCTGCGGACCGCGGACGTGGCCGTGGTCACGTCGTACTGTCCCGACGCGATCGAAGCGGCCGCGCTGATGGGACAGGCCCCCCGCTCGGTCTCCCGCGTCTTCTACGATCTCGACGCTCCCGTGACGCTCGAGAGGATTCGCACGGGGCTGCCGGTGGCGTACATCCCTTCCGAGGGGCTTGCGGCGTTCGATCTCGTCCTGAGCTACGCGGGAGGGCCCGCGATGGAGGAGATCCGGGAACGGCTCGGCGCCCGTCGCGTCGCGCCGCTCTATGGATGCGTCGATCCGTGCGTGCACCGTCCCGCGCGGCGCGACCCGCGCCTCGAAGGCGATCTCTCGTATCTGGGGACGTACTCCGAGGACCGGCAGGAGGCGCTCGAGCGTCTCTTTCTCGAGCCCGCGCGGCGACTCCCGGAGTGCCGCTTCGTCCTCGGAGGATCCCAGTATCCGGCCGAGTTTCCCTGGCTGCCCAACATCCGGTATGTCCGTCACGTGCCACCGCCGCAACACGCCGCCTTCTACAGCTCGTCCCGGTTCACGCTGAACGTCACGCGGGGCCCCATGCTCGCGGCCGGACACTGCCCCTCGGGACGTCTCTTCGAAGCTGCGGCGTGCGGGACGGCGATTCTGACGGATCGCTGGAGCGGTCTGGAGGAGTTCTTCACGCCCGGAACGGAGATCGTCCTCGCCGACGGCCCCGAGGACGTGGCGCGCGCGCTTCGCATGAGCCCCGCGGAGTCCGACGCGATCGGAGACGCGGCGCGCCGGCGCGCGCTCGCGCAGCACACCGCCGACCGGCGCGCCTCGGAGCTCGTCTCCCTGCTCGAATCGGCCGGCGCCGTGGCCGGGGAGGGAGGAGCCTGACATGTGGGGCATCATTCCCGCGGCGGGGGCCGGGAGCCGGATCCAGCCGCTCGCCTTCTCGAAGGAGCTGCTGCCGGTCGGAAGCCGCGTCGACCAGGGAGTGGAGCGGCCCCGCGCGGTGAGCGAATACCTCGTGGAGCGAATGCTCCTCGCCGGGGTGACGCGCCTGTGCTTCGTCATCTCCCCGGGCAAATCGGACATCCTGGAGTACTACGGCGGCCGGATCGGTCCGGCGCACGTCTGCTTCACGGTCCAGCCGGAGCCCGCCGGACTCTGCGACGCCATCTTTCGCGCCGCGCCCTTCATCGGCGACGAGGAGCGCGTCGCGGTCGGGCTCCCGGACACGATCTGGTTTCCCGAGCACGGGCTCTCCTCGCTTCCCGAGGGCGAGCTCGCGTTCCTCCTCTTCCCGGTCGAGAACCCCGAGCTCTTCGACGCGGTGCGCGTCGACGCCGCGTCGCGCGTGCTCGAAGTGCAGGTCAAGTGCCCCGACGCGCGCACGGGGTGGGTCTGGGGCGCGTTCACGATGCCCGGACACGTGCTCCACCGGCTCCATGCGCTCTGGAAGACGCGCGAGCCGAGAGACGAGTATTTCGGAACGCTCGTGAACGCCTACCTCGCGGGCGGCGGGAGCGCCCGCGGAGTGCGCGCGGGCTCGGTCTACATCGACGTGGGAACGCTCCACGGATACCGCGAGGCGATCGGGCTCCTGAACCTCGACCTGCACGGGAACGGAGGCGCGGCGTGATCGACTCCGTGATGATCTGGAACGAGCCCAACAATCTCTCCCACTGGGATTTCGAGGCCGACCCCGAGTGGGCGGTCTTCTCGCGCATGGCGCGCGCGGCGTCGGACGCCGTGCGATCCGAGGCGCCTCGGCTCACCCGAGTGCTCGGAGGCATCTCGCCCATCGATCCGGAGTTCATCCGGCGCATGGAACGGCAGGGCGCGCTCGACTCCGTCGACGCGGTGGCCGTGCACGGATTCCCCCTCGACTGGAATCACTGGTCGATTCACGAGTGGCCGGAGCGTCTCGCCGCCGTCCGCGCGGTGACCGACCTCCCGGTGTGGATCTCGGAGGTGGGGGTGTCCACCTTCGGCGCCGAGGAGGTGCAGGAGTTCGGGCTCCGCCGCACCGCGGAGCTCCTGCGCGGCCGGAGCCCCCGCGTCCACTGGTACAGCCTCTACGACCTTCCGAAGGCGTGGCCGGCGACGACGCGGCACCGTGAAGCGGAGGGATCGTCCTACTACCGGCACTTCTACATGGGACTCCTGCGGGAGGACGGCACGCCCAAGCTCGCGCTTCGCGAGTTCGAGCGGCACGTGCCCGACCTCGGAATCTGCCAGTGGATCCACTTCGAGGATCCGCGGCTCGACGACATGGCGCGCTGGCTGAAGCGGCTCGGCGTGCGGCACCTTCGCACGGGTCTGAGCTGGGCCGACAGTCTGCGCCCGGGCGCGCTCGCGTGGTTCGACCGCCAGATGCGCGCGCTCGAGGACTTCGACGTGACGCTCACCTTCTGCTTCACCCCGGAGTCCTGCGGCGTGAAGCCGGACCACACGAGCCCCCCGCGCGATGTGTCCGAGTTCGCCGACTTCTGCGCGGCGATGACGCGGCGATACGCGCGGTAGCCCAAGAACGAAGGGCCGCTCAGCGCTGCGCGGCTCATGCGAATTGGGCGGAGGATGGCCGGCCTAGGCGGCGCTTCGACCCGCCGGAAGGTGCAGCGGCAGCAATCCCCGGGTCTGGCGCCGCACGAGCGACGCGTAGATCCCTTCGCGCTGGAGCAGCTCCGAGTGGGTGCCCGTCTCCGCCACGCGTCCGCCGTCGAGCACCGCGATCCGGTCCGCCCGCGCCACGGTCGCGAGACGGTGCGCGATCACGAGCACGCTCCGGCCGCGCATCAGGCGCTCCAGGGCTTCCTGCACGAGGGCCTCCGATTCGGCGTCGAGCGCCGACGTCGCTTCGTCCAGGACGAGGATCGGCGCGTCCTTCACGAGCGCGCGCGCCAGCGTCACGCGCTGCCGCTCTCCCACCGAGAGCCTGGCGCCGCGCTCGCCCACCCGGGTGCCGTAGGCGTCGGGGAGCCTCGAGATGAACTCGTGCGCGTGCGCCGCGCGGGCCGCGGCCTCGATCTGTCGCATCGAAGCGCCCGGCTTTCCATACGCGATGTTCGCGGCGACCGTGTCGTCGAAGAGGAGCGGCTCCTGAAGCACGACGGCCACGTGGCGGCGGATCCAGCGCTCCCGGAGCATGCGAATGTCGATGCCGTCGACGCGCACCGTCCCCCGCTCCGCCTCGTGGAGGCGAAGCACGAGCGAGGCGAGGGTGGACTTGCCGGAACCGCTCGGGCCCACGAGCGCCACGGTCTCCCCGGGCGCGACCCGAAGGGTGACGCCGTCGAGGACCGGAGGCGCCGCCGGATGGTACGAGAACCGCACCTCCTCGAGCTCGATCTCCCCGCGCGCCCGGGCCGGAGATCGCGCGCCGCGGCGATCGGTCACGCGCCCCGGCGCGTCGAGGATCGCGAGGATCTCCTCCAGGGACACGCGGGCCCGCTGCAGCGTCTGGTAGATCCCGCTCAGGCCCTGCACCGGGACGAAGAGCCCGCCCACGTACCCCAGGAAGGCGACCACCGTGCCCACCGTGATCTCTCCCCGGATCGCGAGCAGCCCGCCCGCGGCGACCGCGGCCACCCGGGCCACGAGCACGGTCAGGTTCGCGGCGGCATTGAAGCCCGAGTCGCGTCCGACGCCGCGCGCCACGATCTGGTTTGCCTCGGCCACGCTCGAGAGGAACCGCCGCTTCTCCGATTCCTCCATCCCGAAGCTTCGCACGGTCACGATCCCCGCGAGCACCTCCCCGAACCGCGAGTAGATGGACGCCCAGCGCGTGAGGAGCGCCCGCTCGCGCCGGATCTGGTTCGGCGCGGCGTGCGCCTGGAGGAGCGCGGGGAGGGGCGCGAAGAGGAGCACGAGCGCGGCGAGCCTGCCGTCGAGCCGGGTCATCACGAGCACCGCGAGCACGAGGTACACGACCGCGGGGAACGCGTGAAAGAGGACCTTGGTCACGGCCTCCACGAGACCCTGGATGCTCCGGTCGAGCCGCGTGAGCACGCCGCCGACGGCGTCCTTCCGGTAGTACTCGAGGGGGAGGTGATGGAGCCGCGTGACCGTCTCCTCGAGGAGCCGCTCGTGGATGCCGAGCCGTGTCCTCCAGACGAGCCAGTTCGCGACCGCGTCTCCCAGCTCGCGGGCGACGCCGATCCCGAGAAGGAGGAGCGCCCCGGCGAGAAGCGCCTTCGCGGCGTCCGGGGCGCCGATCCGGTCGAAGATGTGTTTGAGCAGGAGGGGCTCGGCCGCCTGGAGCGCGGCGAGCACCATGGTCGCGAGCGCGGCGGCGGCGATGTGGCCGCGGAAGGGACGGGCGAGCCGCGCGGCCCGGAGAAATGGCGCCGCGCCGAAGCGGGAACGACGAAGGGATCCGGAGCGGGACCGGCTCAAGCGTGCCGTCTTTCTCCGGAACCGCGCGACGACAACGTCGCGATGGGACCCATGGACGCTCGTCTATCAGGGAAGCTTGGTACACGCAAGTTGAATCGCGCCGCCGGGGTCTCGAGCGCGCCCCGGATCAGGCGCTTCGCGCGGCCGCGAGGCCGAGGTACGCCCTCATGTAGCCGGAGAACATCCGGTCGAGCGAGAAGCGCTCCCTTGCCGCCCGCCTGCATGCCTCGGGATCGAGCGCCGCCGCGTCGTGGATCGCCTCCGCCATCTCCACCTCGTCGCGCACGAGGAACCCCGTGACGCCCGGCTCGATCAGATCCGGGAGCGCTCCGGCTGGGAACGCGACGACGGGCGTTCCGCACGCGAGCGCCTCCATCGCCACGAGGCACGAGGTCTCCGCCGCAACGCTCGTCACGAGAAGGCAGCGCGCCGCGGAGAGAAGGCGGCGTTTCGCGCGGAACCCGAGGGGCCCGAGGAAGCGACGCAAGCGGTCCAGTCTCGGCCGCACCTCGTCGTCGAAGTAACGCTGGTGGGACTCGTACGGGAAGACCTTCCCTCCCAGCAGCACGGGCACTCCGGCGAGCCTTCCCGCGTCGAGTGCGGCGTGCACGTTCTTCTCGGGGCAGATTCGCCCCAGAGATATGGCGAAGGACCGCTTCCGCGCCGGCGGGCCGTCCAGCTCCACGACGGGCACTCCGTTCGGAATCTCGGGAAGGAGCTGGTCGCACTCCGGACAGGCGGCGCGCTGGGAGCGGCTCACGCAGTGAAGGTACGTGCGGGGACGTCCGAGGCGGAAGACCACGGGATGATACAGGTCGATCGGCAGGTGCAGCGTGGCCAGCATCGTCACGCCTTCGGGGGGGAGATACCGGCAGAAGTCGTATCCGTGGTAGTGCACCACGTCGATCGCGCGATCCTCGACGAGCGTCGCGATCGATTCCCGCACCAGGTCGTAGACCCGATCGCGGAGATCCTGGTCCACCAGGCTCCGGGGGACGTCGAACGGGATCAGGGTGCCGTCCACGCGGGAGCCGCGAGGCGCGAGGACGATCGACCGATGGCCCCCGCGCGTGAGCTCACGGTCCAGCGCGGCGACGACCTGCTCGGCGCCTCCGACCGCGTCGCGACTCACCGGAGCGAAGGGATACGCCACCAGGAGCACCGTCAGGGTGCGCGCGTTCATGCGGCACGCCAGGAGGGTCCGATCGCGAGCACCTTCTCGACCTCTCGCCGGAACCGGTCCCCGCCGGGCCCGAGCGCGAGCCGCTCGTAGAGCAGGCTCCCCGGATGGGGCGGCCTGCGAAAGTCGTACGGAGGAGCCTGTCGGAAGCGCTCCGTCTCGAGCGGGAAGAGGTCGATCATGGAGCGCTGGGACGCGAACTGCCGGAGCGCGTTCCGCTTCCTCGCTCGCTCCCGAGCCGTGAGAAGGCGGACGCGTTCCTCCGGGCGGGTGCGCGCCGCCAGGTTGGGGTGGAGGAACACTCCCGCTTCCATTCCGCCGTCCGCCCTCGAGTGATAGCCCGCCATCTCGATCCGCTCCGGCGCGATGCCTCCCTCGCACGCGATGCGGCGCGCCACGAACGCCAGGGCGAACGAGATCGCGTCGTGATCGGGATGCCCGCCCTCGTACGAGTGGGTCAGGACGACGTCGGGCCGGAGGCGTTCCAGGATGGCTTGAAGCTGGCGGACCAGGTCCTTGAGTCCCAGAACGACTTCCTGGTCGGCGAATCCGAGCTCGATCCTGCGCGTCCGGGGAATGCCGGCATGGCGAAGGGCGGCGAGCGCCTCGCGGCGCCGGGCGCGGGCGTACTCGGCCCGCGCCCGAAACCCGAGACGCCGCGCGTCCTTCAGGTCCCGCGGGGCTCCGTCCGTGACCTGAACGATCCACCGGTCGCGCAGGATGGGAAGGAGGGATCCCGCGCCCAGCCACTCGTCGTCCGGATGGGCGACCAGGATCAGAACTCTCGCACGTCCCGATTCGACGACCTGCTCCGGACTCCATGCCTCCGTGCGCTTCCCCACCGCCACCCTCCTTCCGCCCCGCGGGCCTCTGCTCAGTGCTGGGTGCGAGCCGGCTGATCCCGGTCCCGGCCCCGCTCGCGACGGCGCTCGTCGAAGTCCTCCTCGCTTCCCGACCGCCCGGCGCGGATCGGGATCTCCCGGACATCCTGCGTGGGGACGTCGATCGTGAGCTCCAGCACTCCGTTCCCGCAGGTCGCCCCGACCATCTCCTGCGTCACGCCCGGAGGAACGGGAATGCGGCGCGAGAAGCGGCCGTAGCTCCACTCGCTCTCGAAGAATCCTTCGCCCTTGCGCTCCCGGTTGTCGCGCCGGTCCCCCTCGATCACGAGATAGCTCCCTTCGAGACGCACCCGGACGTCCTGCATGTCGATGCCCGGCAGCTCGGCCCGGACCACCATGCGTCCATCGCGCTCCTCCACCTCGATCGGAGGCCAGCCGGCCAGCGAGCCCTGCCCGCCCGGAGCGGCTCCGTACCCGTATCCCGCCCCTTGCCCGGTGGATCCGTACCCGGGGGAACTCCCGGGAGAGAACATCGCTCGTGAGGAAAACGGCCACCCTTCGAACATCCGGCTCATCTCCCGCATGAACTGACGCATGAAGTCGAAATGGGAGGCGAGCAGGGGATCGCGCATGGCGAGGGAGGAGCCGCCGCCCGTTCCGCGTCCCGTCACCTCGCCTCGCGACTCCCGCTCCATCCGCTCCCGTTCCAGGCGGTCGCGCTCCAGGCGCTCTCGCTCCAGGCGGTCTCGTTCCGTCCGATCTCGGTCCATGGTGCCTCCCATCTCTCGTTCCACGTTCTCCTGATCGCGCGTGGCCGCGTCTCTCCAGCGACCCCGCTCTTCCGTCCGCCTCGTGGGCTCCCCCATCTTCGAACGATCCCGTTCCATGCGCTCTCCTCCTTCATCCTGGCGGTCCGTGCCCGGACTCGACGGTCTGCGGTCGCGCGCCATGCATGAAACATGCTCTTGCATGGAGGGGGCGCTGTGCTCGTGGGGGGCCCGGAAGTTCCGCAGCCGCCGTACCTGGCGCTGTGGAACCCGGTTGGGTGGTTCGCGGCGGCAGGAGATACCGCGGCGCCAGGAACAGGGTTCTTGGATCGTTGTACAAACTTCCCGTCGGATGGGCGTTTTCGTACGCCCAACCGGACATGGTTCCATCGCCGTTTACGGCCTGGGAGCATCCAAGTAGATGAAGGAGCGGATCTCACCACCCATGCACGCACACAGGAAGCCACGCTGGCCTCTCTACGCGCTCCTCGCGGTGGCTTCCATCGGAGCTGGCTACGAGCTCCGCACCGCGGCTCTCGAGGCACGCCTCTTCTCCAAGATCGCGTCCGCCCTGGACTATGCGGTCGAGCCCGGAAAGAGCGACCGGATCGTCTTCCCGGCCTCGGGTCCGATGGACCGCCGGCGAGGCTATTCCCGGATTCCGGCGTTCGCGGATCAACTCGAAGAGCGCGGCTACTCCCTCGTGGCCCAGGCGAGACACTCCCGGGCGCTCACGCTCGCCACCAAGCTCGGCATTCCTCCGCCCTACGCGGAGAGCTCGGCCGCCGGCCTCACGATCGAGGGATTCGACGGGACGGCCATGTACGACGCCACGGCAGCCTGGCGGGGGGTCGAGGACTTCGAGAAGATTCCTCCCGTGGTCGTCCGCACGCTCCTCTTCATCGAGAATCGGGAGCTGGGCCAGACGGAGGACCCGTATCGGAATCCGGCGATCGACTGGACTCGGTTCGGGAAGGCCGTGCTTCTCTATACGGCGAGCCGCCTGGGGCTCCCGTTCGACGTCGAAGGAGGGAGCACCCTCGCGGTGCAGCTCGAGAAGTACCGCCACTCTCCGGGCGGACGGACGGATTCGGGGGTCGACAAGCTGCGGCAGATGCTGAGCGCGAGCCTCCGGGTGTACCGCGACGGTCCCGTCACGACGGATGCCCGGAAGCGGATCATCCTGGACTACGTGAACACGATGCCCCTCGCCGGCGCACCCGGCTTCGGGGAGGTCTCGGGCCTCGAGGAGGGGCTCCAGGTCTGGTTCGGCCTGGATCCGCAGAAGACCTACCGGGCGCTTCGGAGCAAGTCGCTCCGCACCCGGGCGCGGGCGGTCAAGCCCATGCTGGCGCTCCTCTGCGCGGTGCGCGGACCCACACGCTATCTCATCGCCGATCGCGACGCCCTGAACGACCGGGTGAACGCGTACACGGTCCTCCTGGCGCGCGAGGGTATCCTCGAGCCGGACCTCGCGGAAGCCCTGCGGAAACAGCCGCTCCGGTTCGCCAAGAAGCCCGGCAGCCGGGTGAAGCCCGTGGCGGTAGGGCGCGGGGCGCAGCGGATCCGTGACGACCTCGTGAGCCTCCTCGACCTCAAGGATTACTACGAGCTGGACCGGCTCCACCTCAACGTGGGGACGACGGTGCTCCCGGGCCTCCAGCGCGACGCCACGCTCCTCTTCCGCCAGCTCGGCGACACCTCGTTCGTGAGCGCCAAGGGACTGCGCGGCGACCGCCTGCTGGGCCGCGGGGATCCTTCCAGGGTGGTCTACAGCCTCCTGCTCTGCGAGCGGACGCCTCAGGGGAACGTCGTGCGCGTGCACGCGGACAACTCGAACCAGCCGTTCGACATGACCGAGGGAATGAAGATGGAGCTCGGAAGCACGGCCAAGCTCCGGACGCTCGTCCATTACCTGGAGCTCGTCTCGAGGCTCCACGACGAGCTCTCCTCTCGCGAGCCTCTCGAGCTCGCCGCGCTCGCCGCGGACGGAGGCGATCCGATCACGGAGTGGGCGGCTCAGACGATGCTCGACCAACCGCGGATCGGCCGCGAGGAGCTTCTCGAGCGGTCGCTCGACCGCGAGTACTCGGCCAACCCGTGGGAACTCTTCTACACCGGCGGCGGGTTCATGAGCTTCCGGAACTTCGATTCCGACGACGACAGCCGCATGCTCACGCTACGGGACGCCTCGGCCCGCTCGACGAACCTCGTCTTCATCCGTCTCATGCGCGATCTCGTCCGCTATCACGCCGCGCGCCTGCCGTACGACACGCGCGCCGTGCTGGACCGGGACGTCTCGCCGGAGCGGCTCACGATGCTCCACCAGGTGGCCGACGAGGAGGGCCCGCCCGAGGAGATGGGGTGGCTCTTCCGGACGCGGAACCGGCGCGCGCAGGATCTCAGGCTCCGCGCGAAGATCGAGCGGGACGCCTTCGCGCGGATGACGCCCTACTGGCGCCACGTCGGGTTCCCGTTCCGCAGCCTCGTCCCGTCGTACGCCACGGCGATCGGCAGCTCGGGCGACCGCCCGGCGGCGCTCGCCGACCTCATGGGCCTCCTCATGAACGACGGCGTTCGCGGCGAGGTGCGCATGGTGCGGCGTCTGACCTTCGCTCAGGGAACTCCGTACGAGACCTCGTTCGAGCCGCCGCCCGCGCGGCCTTCGGAGATCGTGCTGGAGCCCGCCGTGGCGCGAGTCGCGCGCCGGGTGCTGGCGGGTGTCGTCGACTCGGGGACCGCGATGCGGCTCCGGGGAACGTTCGTCGACTCGACGACCGGGGCACCGGCCTGGCTCGCGGGCAAGACGGGGACCGGGGATAACCGTCACGAGACGTTCGGCAGGGGGAGGCGCCTCATCGCCTCCCGCGCGGTGAGCCGCACCGCCACGTTCGCGTTCTGCCTGGGGGACCGCTACTACGGAGTTCTCACCGCCCTCGTCAACGGCCCCGAAGCGGACCGGTTCAAGTTCACGAGTTCCCTGCCTCTCGCCGTGATGCAGCTCCTCGCGCCGTCGATCGAGCGGGATCTGGACCTGCGCGGCGTCCCCGAGGGCGTCCCCGCCCGGGAGCCGATCGCGAGCCCCAGGACGGTGGCGAGCGTCCCTGGAGGGAAGGCTGCGGAGCCGCCGAAGACCGCGGAGCCGGAGGCTCCGTCCCAGGATCCGACCCAGGTTCCGCGAGAGGCCGAAGCCAACTCCTCTGGCAAGCCCGCGGTCCCGGACCGGGCCGGGCCCCGGCCCGATCGGAAGGCCTCCCCCGACGCGCCGGCGAAGCCGGACGCCTCGCCGGCCCATCGGGAGCCGGACTACACCCTCGGAGCGGGCCTCTAGCTCAGGCTGGAAGTCAGCGCAGCGCGGACCCCGTCGCGGCCTGGAGGGAGCGCGCCGGAGGAAGCCGTCGCAGCGAGGACTGGACGGAGGCGAGCCCTCCGACCGGCGCGCGTGCCTGGGCCGAGCCGAGGAGCGCCACCTCCTGGCGAATTCGCGCCTCGCGATCCGACGGAGACGGATGGTCGCTGAAGAACCTCTGGATCCGTGAAGGCTCCCTTCCGGAGAGCGACCTCAGGTACTGGAAGAACCGGGCCATGTCCATCGGATCGTAGCCGGACCGCGCCAGGATCTGCGTCCCCGCGATGTCCGCCTCGGTCTCGGCTTTCCGTGAATAGCGCAGGAAGATCGCGTTGAGCCCGAGGCCTCCGACCGCCTGCATGATCTGCGTGCCCGTGGACGCTTCCCGGTCCCCGAGGAGGGCTCCGATGATTCCCAGACCGGCCTGCGCGACGTACGCCTTGGAAGCCTGATTCGTGGGATGCCGGAGCCCCACGTGCGCGATCTCGTGCGCCAGCACTCCCGCCAGCTCCCCCTCGCTCCGAACCCGCTCGATGAGCCCGCGGTGCACGTAGATGGGCCCGCCGGGCAGGGCGAACGCGTTCACGTCGGAGAGATTCGCCACCTTGAAGGTGTAGGGGAACTTCGGGCCCGGAGCGTTCGCGGCGAGCCGCCGTCCGATGCGGTTGATGTACTCCGTCGCCCTCGCGTCGCGCACCAGCGGGATCTGCCGCTCCACTTGCGCGGCGGACTGGCGCCCCACCTGGACGTCCTGCTCGGGGGAGAAGAGGTTGAAGCCCGGAGTCACACGCGTCTGCGCCGCGAGGTTCGGGGCAAGAGTGAGCAGGCCGGCCGCCAGCACGCCTAGAAGGCGCCCAGCCACTCGGTGGAGTCGGTTCCGCGGATTTCGCGATTCGTGATGGTTTTTTGGTTTCATGACGTGCTCCTCAAGGAAACGCCCCCGGTCGAAGTCCTCCGGACCGTGCACGAGGCACGGCGCCGAAGGACCTCGCGGGGGCTGTCTGGTACGGCGCGCCCTCGACGGGTCGCGCCCGAGTTTCCTGTCTTCGCTACGTGGGCTGCCCGGGGGTCCCCGGTCGTCCGCCCTGCTGGCCTGGCTTCGAGCCGGTCGCGCCGCCGACTCCGGCACCGCCTTCACGTCCCTGCATGTACGACTCGCGGCCGCCGCTGCTCCCTCGTCCCTGCTCGGAGTGATGCGTGACCTCGTCCATCTTCTCGCGGGCGGTGTCGCCGAAGCGCCGAGCGGTGTCCACGAGGCGCCGGCGCACATCTCCGCCCGACGCGGGAGCCAGGAGAAGCGCGAGGCCGGCTCCGACCAAGGCTCCCATGAAGAAGCCGGTCATGTTCGACGAGCCGTGACCCATGTCGCTTCCGTACGGGTACTCATTCATATCGGATCCCTCCATCGGTCGCGGGGCGACCATGACGGAAACGGCTCGTGAGCCGTTCCAGGAACTGCGCCGTGCCCGTCCTCACGCCGCGCGTGATCGCGACGACGTTTCGAACGGGCGCTTCGACCTCCTCGAGCAACAGTGCGGACATCCGGACGGTGCGCTCTCCGAGCTGGGCGAAGCGTTCTCCCACTTTCCCGAAGCGATCCACTGCGCGCTGCACCGGCTGGGCCACGCCGCGCAGGGACGAGACCACTTCCCGGGCCTCGCCCGTGACCTGGCGCACCTGCACCAGCCAGAGCTGCATCTCCTCGCTCACGCGTGTGAGACGCTGCGAGAGCCGGACCACCGACACGGCGATCACGACAACCGCGATTGTTACAATTACAGCGCAAATCAGTAGTAGCCACTCCATCGGGCCACCCTCCCCTCGCAAACGGAGCGCGTCGTTTGTCCGCACCTCGAACGCGCCAACGCGCGTGCGGAGGTACATCGTAAGAGGGCGAGCAAGATCGAGGCCAGGGAGCGCGGCCATGCCACGCGATCGGCCCGCCAGGTCAGAGCCGCCGCAGGAGCCCGCGAAGGGCGGTCAGATCGACCGGTTTGATCCAGTGCGCGGCGAAGCCGAGCTCCGACTCTCCGCGGAGCTCTTCGTATCCGGTCAGCGCGACGAGGAGCGCGCGATGCGGGTGGCGGTTCATGCGCTCCGCCACTTCGTACCCGCTCATACCGGGGAGCGCGACGTCGAGGAGCACGAGGCCCGGGCGCTCGCGATCATAGATCTCGAGGGCCCTGCGGCCGTCGTATGCGACCGCGACGCGGTGCCCCCAGTGGGAGAGGAGCAGGGCGAGGCTGTCCGCGGAGTCGGGGTCGTCGTCCACCACGAGGATGGGCTCGACCTCGCTCAGGCCCGCGTCCCGCGCCCGCGACTCGAGAGGGCCAGGATGACGAGCAGGAGCGCGACTCCAAGCACGATCCAGACCCAAGGTTGTGTGTACCATGTCTCCGCCCCCACCGCGACCGCTCCCCCCTGATCCGGCGACGCGGGATCCTGCTGCGCCGTCGCAACTCGTGCTCCCATCGAGAGCACCACCGCCATCAGGGCCGCACGGAACCGATTCCAAGGTTTCAAGCGAGCCTCCTTCGTTCCGCTCCGAGTCGGACTTCTCACGGACCGGCGTTGCTCGGTACTCAAGCATCACGTGTGCCGCTCATGAGCGTTTATCCGTTCACGATCTCTCCTCCATTCGGATGGAGCACCTGCCCGGACATGTATGCGGAATCGCGGCTGGCGAGGAACACGAAGCTGGGCGCGACGTCCTTGGGCTCGCCCGCTCGCCCCATGGGCACGTCCGAGCCGAACTCCGCCACCTTCTCGGGAGGGAACGTCGATGGGATGAGCGGGGTCCAGATCGGCCCGGGCGCCACGGCGTTCACGCGAATGCCGCGGTCGGCGAGGCTCTGCGAGAGGGAGCGCGTGAACGCGACGATCGCGCCCTTCGTCGACGCATAGTCGAGCAGATGGCCGCTGCCCCGGTAGGCGGTGACCGAGGTCGTGTTCACGATCGTGCCGCCTTCCGGAAGATGCGGGAGCGCGGCCTTCGTCATGAAGAAGTACGAGAAGATGTTGGTGCGAAACGTGCGCGTCAGCTGCTCCTCGGAGATCTCCTCGATGCTCTCCCGGGGATGCTGCTCGGCGGCATTGTTCACGAGCACGTCGAGCCGGCCCAGCTCCCGCACCGACCGCTCGACGACGTCGCGGCAGAACGACTCCTCCCCCACGTCACCGGCGAAGAGCAGGCAGCGCCGGCCATGGCGCTCCACGAGCTCCCGCGTCTCGCGGGCGTCCTCGTGCTCGTCGAGGTACACGATCGCGACGTCGGCGCCCTCCCGCGCGAACGCGATCGCGACGGCGCGCCCGATGCCGCTGTCGCCTCCCGTGATGACGGCGGCCTTCCCGCCGAGCTTTCCGGAACCGCGCTCCTCGGGCTCCTCCGCGCGCGGGCGAGGCTTCATGGGACGTTCCAGCCCCGGACGCCGCCGCTGCGCCTGCGGCGGACGGAGCTTCTTCTTGGGCTGTGTCTTCTGAGGCATGGCGGGACTCCTTTCGAGCGGCGCCGGCGTCAGCCGAGCGCGAGGATCGCGTGGAGCAACGCGCGGTAGAGCGCGGCGAGCGCGGTGCCCGCGGCCGCTCCGATCACCACGTCGCTCGGATAGTGCACTCCGAGGTAGACGCGCGACAGACCGACGACCGTCGCGATGAAGTAGAAGACGGGGAACAGGGCCGGCGCGTGCGAGGTGAGCAGGAACGCTCCCGCGAACGCGGCGGCCGAGTGCCCCGAAGGAAAGGAGAAGTCACTGGGACGCGGACCCAGCACTCGCGCCTTCACGAACGCGGTGAAGGGCCGGCGGCGGCGGAAGAACTTCTTGAGCGGGAAGTTCACGGTGAGCATGGTGAGCCAGAGAACGGGGAGCGCCTCCAGACCGACGAGCAGCCCTTCCTGGAAGTCGATCGCCATCCACGCGAGCACGGCGAGGGCCCAGCCCTCGCCGTAGTGCATGAGCCGGGACGTCGTCGTGAGCACGCGGTCGAACACCGGACCCAGGAACATCCCGTTCGCGCGAAGAAAGAGGGCGGCGTCGAACGCCTCGAGCGCGGCCACCGGGTGGCGGAGGAGTCCCTGCAGCACCCAGGCTCGCGAGTAGCGCGTCGCCACCATGGTGCGCACGTCCTGGGTGACCGTCGCTCCTTCCGTCGCCACCGCGGCGGCGGCCGCCTGCCGCTCCACGGTGGCTCCGGCACCTCGCGGCAGGTCGGCGAGCGGAACGGTGTCCGCGACCGGTCCCGCGACGACCACGCGCAGCGCCTCGGGGACGACGCGCAACCGGATGGGAGTCCGGCCGAGGATCTCGCCGTCACCCTGAACGAGGCTCGGAAGGTCGGAGTCGATCGTCGCCTCCTCGTGGATCCGGAAGAACCGGGTCGAGGCATCCCGGCGGTGCCGGCCGAGCAGGACTCTCCAGAAGAGGACGACGTAGTCCCTCGCCCGTCGGACGTCGTACACGCAGAGGTCGATCGTGCGGTCCGTCGGATCGATTCCCGGGCCCCACTGGAACGGAGGGGACGCGGCGCTCCCCGCGTTCGCCGCGATCACCTGCCACGCGCGCGCCCGGAACTCGGTCCCGTCCACGATCATCGTGAAGCGGCGGGGGCGGTACCGGAACGCGAGGCGCAGGAACGCGCGCACGTAGGCCCATCGCCCGCGCCGCTCCTGTTCCTCGCGCGGGGTGCTGCGGATCATGAGCGCGTCGGGGCCGATTCCGACCTGCGTGAACACGAACCGCTCTCCGGCCTCGATCGCGTCGATCGCGATCGTCTCCCCCTCGCCCACCGCGACCGCGATCGCCTCCTCGAGGCCGAGTGGGATTCCCAGCTCACGCGCGAGCACGTTGGCCGTGCCCGCGGGGACGATCCCGAGGGAGACGGAGAGGCCCCGCGGCACGGAGCGCACCACGGCGCCCGCGATCAGGCCGACCGTTCCATCCCCGCCGATCGCGACGACGCGGCGGCACCCGGCCTCGACCGCCCTCGTGATCTCGCGCGACGCGAACGTGGCTCGATCCTCGTCGTTCGGGAGCACCGCATCGTGGCGGGCAGTGCCGGGAGGAACGGCCTTCTCGAGTGCGGCCCGGAGATCCTCAGCCGGAAACCGCGACGCGCCCGGATTCCGGAGGATCAAGAGATCGATCCGGCTCATGGGACCTCCGCGCGACGGGCGCCCGGCGTTTCTTGGCGGCGCCGCGGTTCGAGCCGGCTTCACGCAGCAACCGGAGGAGCGCCTGCTCGCACCGCTCCACGCGGATCCGGCCTCCCTCGGCGAGCTCCGCCACGCTGTCGAGCGTGTGCGGGATGACGCGCCCCTCTTCGAAGCGCCGGAGCACGGCTGGAAAGACGTACGAGGAGCGGCAAACCGCAGGGGTGTTCCCCAGGTGGTGGGCGACCTCGCGGATCGCGGCGGCGATCCGGCGCTTGCGCTCGGTCGGACTCGCGCCCGGGACGGCGCCCTCCCGCGCGAGGGCGCACGCGGCGAGCAGAGAGCCGGCCCACGTGCGAAAATCCTTCGCGCTGAACCGCTCCCCCATCGTCGCCTTGATGTACTCGTTGATGTGCTGCCGGCGGACGTCGACCAGGTCGCCGCTCTCGGAGCGGAACTTGAACACCTCGCCCGGATACCGGAGGAGATCCCGGATGAGGCGCGCGAGCCGCCGGTCGGTGATCTCCCGCGTCTGTCGCTTACCGGACTTGCCCGGGAAGTCGAAGCGAATCCGGTTTCCGCTCACGCTCACGTGCCCGCGGCGCAGGGTGGCGATGCCGAAGCTCCCGTTCTGGGCCGCGTAGGATTCGCTGCCCGGCCGCAGGAAACAGGTCGCCAGGATTCGCAGGATCCCGGCGAGCACCTTCGGGCGCGGAAGCCCTGGGAGCGCCAGATCGCGCCGCATGGCCCTGCGCGCCTTCGGGAGCGCTTCGATGAAGCGGAGGAGCCGCTCCCGCTTCCGCTCCTCGCGCCGGGCCGTCTGCGCCTCGTGATAGAGGTACTGCCAGCGTCCCGCCCGGTCCTTCCCGACGGCTTGCACCATGGCCGATCGCGACGGGTGAATCACGACGTGGGTCCATGCGGGAGGGATCTTGAGCGCGCGGATCCGTTCGAGATCCTCGGACGACGGGCTGCCTCCTCCTGGGAGCCGGTAGCGGAACCCGCTCTTCGGCGAACCCGTGCGCCGGATGCCTCTCGCCTGGAGACGCTCGACGATGGTCACGTGGATCCGGCTCGCCCCGTGGTGGCAACGTGGCGCCCTGGCCGACGCGAGTTTCTCGCGCGGCCGTTCCCGGCTCCCGCGCGCGCGCGGCGGCTCTTCACGTGATGCCGGGCCTTCGCCTCTTCGACCGAATGGGATCGGGTGAGATTGCTGTCCTGTTTCGCCATGCGCGCGAGCGACTGGAAGTGGCGGTGCAGCGTGTCCAGCTCCTCCTCCGAGAGATCCTCGACGTCGATCAGCCGGTTGCTGGCGCCTTCGATGGCCGCGAGGATCTCGTTCAGCTTGATGCTCGTCGCGCGAGCCTCCTTGTTCTGGGCGCGCTGGATCAGGAACACCATGAGAAAGGTCACGATCGTGGTCGTCGTGTTGATGACGAGCTGCCAGGAGTCCGAGAAGCCGAACAGAGGTCCGGCGACGAGCCAGAGCAGGATCAGCGAGAACGCGGCTCCGAACGCGAGCGTGCCGCCGCTCCAGGCGGTGACGCGCGTGGAGAATCGCGCCGCCGCTTGATTGATGTGACTCCACAGGGAAGATCGGTTCATCTCGTGCCCTCTCATCGTGTACTCCAAGGAAAGATCAGGAACACCGGACGCTCTCTGCAAGAAGGGTGACAACGCTGCAAGAAGGGTGACAGCGGAGCCCGTCACCGGGCGGTCGCCGCGTCGGGAGAGCGAACGCCCAGGGACAGCTTTGTAGAAATTTCTGTCCTGAACGGGAACCGATGTCCGCTCCGGCGCTCGCCCCTCGTGTTCAAAGAATTGGATTCCTTGAAGTTGCGGGAATGACGCCGTCCGGCAGGAGCATGGCACCGATCTAGCTATGAGTCAGGTCAGGTCCGGTGCCCGTACCGCCGCGGATCACGCGGCGGATCGGAGCCGTTGACATAGAGAAGCACGGCTAGCCGCAGGTCGGGCACGTCAGGCGTTCGCGGGAGGAAACCATGGACTCTCCGCGAACGCCGGCGGGCCGGACCCCCACTCGTTCCATCATCCCGTCTCATCGTTCCGCTCTCGGGGTCCGCCTTTCGTAAGGAGGCCCGTATCCCGCTACGCCTGCCGGACGCCTTCGCTCGGCGCCTCGGACTCGAGCCCGACGAGCAGCGCATCCTCGTCCTCATGGGCGCCCTCATCGCGACCCTCCTCGGCGCCTACACGATCGCCAAGGTTCATCGGGACGCGATGTTCCTCCACGAGTTCGGAGCGCTCGCGCTTCCCTATGCGTACA
>DASTBC010000120.1 GCA_035712245.1 Candidatus Eisenbacteria bacterium | reverse complement strand
ATGGGATCCGACCGCGTGATCCTGACGGGAGGCGTCGCGGCGGGTGAGATGGTGGTGGTCGAAGGCCCCGAGAACCTCGCGGACCAGAGCCGGGTCCGCGTCCGCTAGATCCGAGAGGAGAGGAGAAGCCGAAGCATGTCCGACACACCGTCGCCGAACGGAACCCTGATCTCCCTGCGCGACGTCCACAAGGAATATCACCGCGACAAGATCGTGATCCCCGTGCTCTCGGGCATCACGCTCGACGTGAAGCGGGGGGAGTTCCTCGCGCTCATGGGGCCGAGCGGGTCCGGGAAGTCGACGCTCCTGAACCTGATCGGCGGCATCGACCGTCCCACGCGCGGCGAGGTTCGGGTGGCGGGCGAGTCGCTCGGAAGCCTGAGCTCGTCCAAGCTCGCCGCGTGGCGCGCGCGGCACGTGGGATTCATCTTCCAGCTCTACAACCTGATCCCCGTCCTCACGGCGCAGCAGAACGTGGAGCTGCCGCTCCTCCTCACGCGCCTCTCGGGCGCGGAGCGGGCCCGGCGCACCAAGCTCGCGCTCGACCTGGTCGGGCTCTCCGGACGCGAGAAGCACTACCCGCGCCAGCTCTCGGGAGGCGAGGAGCAGCGCGTGGCGATCGCGCGCGCCATCGTGGCGGATCCGACGCTCCTCGTCGCGGACGAGCCGACGGGAGATCTCGACTCGAAGAACGCCGAGGAGATCCTGGTGCTCCTGCAGCGCCTCAACCAGGAGATGAAGAAGACGATCTTGATGGTGACGCACGATCCGCGTGCCGCCGAGCGGGCCCACCTGACCTTCCACCTCGACAAGGGGGCGCTCCGCACGTGAGGTTCTTCCGGCTCATCGCGGCGCACCTCACCCGGTCGAAGCGCCGGACGTTCCTCACGGTGTCGTCGATCGCGCTCGCGCTCTTCCTCTTCTGCACGTTGCGTACGGTGATGACCTCCCTCGACGCGGGGATTCGCGCGTCCGACGACACGCGCCTCGTGGTGCGCCACGCCGCGTCGCTCGTCTTCCCGCTGCCGCTCGCGTACGCGCAGCGGCTCGAGCAGGTGCCCGGCGTCCAGCGCGTCGGGTACGGGAACTGGTTCGGCGGCTACTACCAGGATCCGAAGAACCAGTTCACGCAGTTCGCCGTGGACGGCCCGTCGCTCTTCGACATCTATCCCGAGCTCCTGATGGAGCCGTCCCAGCGCGAGGCCTTCCTCGCGGAGCAGACCGCCTGCATCGCGGGCAAGACGCTCGTCGACAAGTACGGGTGGAAGCTCGGCGACGTGATCCCGATCACGGGGACCATCTACCCGGGCGAGTGGCGGCTCACGCTGCGGGGGATCTACAAGGCGGCCACCCCGGATCAGGACGAGAACGCGATCTTCTTCCACTGGAAGTACGTGAACGAGGCGATGCCCCAGGGAAGGAAGGACTTCGTCGGGATCTACTGGCTCAAGGTGGCCTCTCCCGGCGACGCACCCTCGGTGAGCGCCGCGGTGGACGCGATCTACGAGAACAGCCCGCAGCCGACCAAGACCGAGACCGAGAAGGCGTTCCAGGCCGGGTTCATCCAGATGATGGGGAACGTGAGCTTGCTCCTCACCATCCTCGGCTCCGCCATCGTGTTCGCGATCCTCCTCGTCACGCTCAACACGATGATGATGGCGGCGAGGGAGCGCACCACGGAGATCGCGATCTTGAAGACGCTCGGGTTCACGGACGGGCTCGTCCTTCGGATCGTCGCGGCCGAGGCGCTGATCGTGTCGCTGGCCGGAGGGATCCTCGGGTGCGGGCTCGCGTTCCTGATCTTCCGGAGGGTCGACTTCACCGCCGGCGGGATGTTCCCGAACTTCCGGGTGCTCCCCGAGACGGTGGGCTGGGGCCTCCTCGTCGCGCTCGGGATGGGGCTCGCGAGCGGGCTCGTCCCGGCGCTCACCGCGGCCCGGCTCCAGATCGCGGGCGCGCTCCGGAAGGTGGCCTGACATGGCGCGCATCCCGCTCGCGTACAACCTCCGGAATCTCGCGGCGCGGCGCGTGAGCACTCTCCTCACGGCGCTCGGCATCGCCCTCGTGGCATGGGTCTTCATCTTCACCCTCGCCCTGGCGGGCGGATTCCAGGCGGCGCTCACGACGACCGGCTCCTCCCAGAACGCCATCGTGATTCGCAAGGGCTCGACCGCGGAGCTCATGAGCATCCTGGATCGGGAGGTCGCGGCCGCGGTCTCGAGCCAGCCCGAGATCGCGCGCGCCACGGACGGCACGCCTCTCGCCGCCTCGGAGCTGATGGTGGTGTGGAATCTCCGGCGGAAATCCGGCACGACGACGAACGTCGTCGTACGCGGCGTCGGCCGCAAGTCGCTCGCGCTGCGCCCGAAGGTGACCCTTCGGGAAGGGAGCATGTTCCG
>DASTBC010000119.1 GCA_035712245.1 Candidatus Eisenbacteria bacterium | reverse complement strand
GGCCCCGGCCGGATCCGGCCGGAACGCGCCGAGGACGAGCGCGCAGGCGACGCAGGCAAGCCACGGCACCGGGCCTATGCCCCTGAACAGACGCATCATAGCAGAGCGCGCTCGGGCCGGGCTCATCGTTTCCCCCCGCTCTCCGCGATGCCGGGGACGAGCCGAAGCGACAGCGACGACACGCTCCCGCCGTACTCGTCGTCCCATCGCCCGACCGCGACCTCGAGACGGCGCACGCGCACGGCGGCCGCGGCCCCGGTTCGTCCCGGGCGCTCGCCTCGCCCGAACCGCAGCGCGAGGAGCCGCCCCGCCCGTACGTCGAGGACGAGACGCGGGCTCGTCCGGCCGTCGCCTTCCCAGTGGTCCGCGACC
This sequence comes from Candidatus Eisenbacteria bacterium, assembly GCA_035712245.1. Taxonomy (GTDB): domain Bacteria; phylum Eisenbacteria; class RBG-16-71-46; order SZUA-252; family SZUA-252; genus WS-9. The sequence goes on along the minus strand of DASTBC010000119.1, from coordinate 17,388 downwards.
TCCAGGCGCGCGGCCTGCGCGCGAAGACCGACCGACCACGGCACCGCGGGCGCGAGCGCGAGCCGCTCCGCGTCCCCGCCACGCCACACGCGGTCCGCCGAGACCTCGACCTCGAGCCGGACGCTTCCGAGGGGCGCGTGACCGCGGGCGCCCGCCCCGAGCGTCCATGCCTCCACGCGCGGCTCTCCCTCGAGCGTGAGCACGAGCCGTTCGGCGCGCGCGGAGAGCGAGACGAGGCGCGCGGCTCCCTCGCGCAGGGTGAGTCGTGTCGCGTGCTCGCGCAGGCCGGGCGCGCCGGTCTGCGCGTGCGCGAGATCGATCCCCAGAGCGCCCGAGTCCAAGCTCGCGCGCGCCTGCTCCGACGCAAGTCCCTCCACGCCGTGGAGCGATGCGTGGCTCGCCACGAAACCGAATCCGCGGCGGGGGACCTCGTCGAAGAACCCTCGCGCCTCGCGGTCCATGGAGACGGAGCCCAGCGCGACGGGAGACGCGTCGCGCAGCTCGAACGCGCCGAGAGCCATCGAGGGAGTTGCCGCGAGCGAGACGAGGAGGGGAACGAGAATCCGGAGCGCGTCCAGGCCGGCGAAGGCCGCCGGAACGGGCATCGGGCGCGGGCTCATCGAGCCGCTCCCGCCGCGACGGCGAGGAGAACGCTCGAGGACCGCGCCGCCCCCGCATCGTCCGGCAGCGCCTCGGCCCGGACGACGTAGAGCCCGGGCGCGACGGCCGTCCCTCGTCCGTCGCGACCGTCCCAGACGAAGGCCGCATCCACCGGGAAGCGCTGCCCCTCGACGAGCGTGCGCACCTCGCGGCCGAGGAGATCGTGCACGCGGACGGTGAGCCGCTTCCCGAGCGCCTCTTCCGTGACGCGAAACACCACGGGGCTCCCGCTGCCGCCGGCCCCGCCGGCGTCCCGCGCGCGGATCACGCGAGCGCTCGCCACGAGCAGGCCCCGCCCGCGCGCTTCCCCGCGCTCGGGCGCGCGCACCGAGTTCGCGCGGCCCGGGGTTCCTCCCGTCGGGTCGATCGTCTCGGACCAGGTGCCGGGCGACGCGCTCGAGAGCCCGGTGGAGAGACGCTCCACGCTCCCGCCGCGCGCGCTCCGGTCGCCGGCATAGGGAACGGCGTCCGAGGGAAGCGCGTCCACGAGCACCCGGACGCGGTCCGCGTGCGTGGAACCCGCGCTCGACCCGTCGTTGAGCGAGGGCCAGCCGCCCTGGAGCCCGAGCACGAGGCTCTCCGGAAGCGCGAAGCGCGCCCGCACGGCCGCGGGATCCTGGGCGATCACGATCGTGGTCGCCGCCGCGATCGCGCGCGGCACCGGCCCGCGGTCGAGGGCGCGAGGCGGGGTCGCGTCGTCGCCCAGGGACACGAGCGCGAGATCGTCGAGCGGCTCCCGGAACCAGACCTCGACCCATTCCCCGGCGCCCGCGTCGCGATACGCGAACTCGGTCACGACCACGGGCCCGGCGACGCATCGGATCACCGCCGTCGCGGTGTCCGCCGCCTCCGGGCCGGGGGGCGCTCCTTCGAGTCGCGCGCTCGCGCTCCAGAGACCGGAGGCCGTCACGGCGAGCGGGACCTTCACGAGGACGCTCTCGCCGGGCGCCACGGAAGCGCCCGGCGCGGTCACGACGCTCGCGAGCTCCGAAAGCGACATCGAGGCGACCACGGCCCACCGCGCCGCGTCGGCGGTGCGGGTTCCCGAGTTCCGCACCCACACGCGCGCCTCGGCCGCTTCGCCGGGCCAGGCCACTTCCGGAACGACGGTCGCGGTCGCGCGCGTGAACCGCAGTCTGAGATCCGGATGATTCGCCTCGCCGGGGGTCGGGTCTTGCTCCGGCGCCCAGTCCGCGCCGTTCACGCCGGTGTCCACGCCGTCGCCCACGCGCGCGAGGCTCTGCCCCGGCGCCGCGTCCGCCGCGGGTTCCCCTTCGCGGAGCGACGCGTCTTCCAGGTCGCCGTATCCGAGGAGATCGATCACCGCGCCGCCGCGCGCGAGCCGGAGGGCGTCGGGCCCGTTCTGAATCGCGGCGGTCAGCGCCACGGCAGGGACCAGGTACGCCGCTCGAGGGGGCGCCGCCGCTCCCACGGCGCCGCGCCACACCACGCTCCATGACCCGGGACGCGCGCCGTCGCACGCTTCCAGCGTCACGTTCTCCAGCGACACCGCGGCGGTGTCCGGATTCCACAGCTCGACGAACTCACGCCCCTCGTCGGCGCCGTCGGGATCGTAGAGGATCTCGTTCAGCACGAGATCCCCGCGCGCGGCGGAGGCGAGCCACGACGCGAGCGCGAGCGAGTAGACGACCGCGAGAACCAGGACGTAGGCAGCCATCGCGAGGCGCTTCATGAGGTCTCCTCGTTTCGAGGAGGCGAGGGGAGGGTGCGAACGGAGGGCGCGTGCGGGGTCGGGGTGACGCGCGGGCCAACGGCTACATCAGATTGAACCTCCTCCGGAGCGCCCACTCCAGCGTGAGCGCGAGGATCAGGATCGCGAAGAGGAGCGGGTTGTGGAACAGATCCATCTCGGCGAGCCGCACGCGCAGGAGCTCGGGCGAGCGAAGGCGCTCCAGGACGGGGCCCGCGCTGTCGAGCGGCGCGGCGAGCCCGCCCGAGCGCTCCGCGAGGCGGCGGAGCGTTCCCGGATCCGCGGCGAGCGTTTCGTATTCGATCCCCTGCACGCCCACGGCCACGCGCACGCTGTCCGACCCGAGCACGCGACCCGCGCGCGCCACGCGTCCCTGGAGGAGATACGTGCCCGGCGGAAGCGTGACCGCGCCGGCGAACTCGCCCGCTCCCTCGGGCGCCAGCGTTGCCTCGACCGGGGCGCGCCCGCGCCCGCTCCCCTGCGCGCGCGCGACGACCCGCGCCTGGGCCCCCTGCAACGCCGCGGCCGGGAGCGACGCGGTGACCCGCACCGCGACCGGACGCCCCTCGGGCGTGATGTCGGGAGCGGCGATCCTCACGGGACGCGACTCCTCGCCTCCCGCCAGCCAGCGGATCGCCCCGCCGAAGAACGCGGACTCGATTCCCGCCTTCCCCGTGATGCCCGAGGCGGTGATGCCCCACCGGTAGACGCCGGCCGCGTTCAGGAACACGACGCGTCCCTTGCCGACCATCCCCGCGAGCACGATGGGGACCGTGTCGCTTCCAATTCGGCCGAGGACGATCGGCTGGAGCGGGCTCCCGGTCGTGCCGAGCACCACGATCGGCTCGATGGGAGGAAGGTCCTTCCACGCGGTCGCCGCGCCGGCCGCGTCCCGGCCGAGGAGCGCGACCTCGTGGGTCCGTCCCGCGGGCGCGAGATCCGTGGTGGCGGAGGCCCCGATGGACTGGGCCAAGAACCGCCACTGGAGCGCGAGCGCGCGCGTGAGCGGCGAATCGGCAGGCGTGCGCGGGCGCGGATCGATCCAGAGGAAGAGCCCGCCGCCCCGGTTCAGGTACCGCATCAGGACCTGGGCGCGCTCCGGCGTGATCGTCGCGGCATCGTAGCGGACCACCGCGGCCTCGGCCTCCTCGAGCAGGCTCTCGAGCGAGGCGGCCCCGCCGTGGAGCCGCGCCACCTGCGAACCGCCCGCGGGCGCCGCGCGGACCACGGCGATCGTGGTGTCCTCCTCCACGCCGCGCGCGAGCGATCGAAGATCCCAGTCCCACGAGGACGACACGATCACGACCGTGCGCTTCCAGGGACGCGCGAGCACGGCGACGAGGCGGCGCTTGTTCTCGCGCACCGGGTCGCCGTCGATGCCCGAGAGCTCGACCTCGAGGAAGCGCTTGCCGCGGCTCTGCACGGTCACGGGAATCGTCACGCGCGTGGAGGCGCTCGCGCCGGAGAGCGAGAACGAGCCGCGGCCCAGCTCGCGGCCCTCCTCGGACACGCGCACGACGCCGCTCGAGGCGGGCCGCGCCCCCTGCCGGACGGTGACGACGATCGGCGTGGGACGTCCCACGATCATCTCGGCCGGGGTCTCGACCCCGGCGATGCCGACCGTGGGCGGATCGGAGCGGCTCCCCACGGTGAGCGCGAACGCGGGAAGCGCGGCGCCGAGCGCGCGCTCGGGATCCTCGCCGCGGTTCACGATGCCGTCGCTCAGGACGACGACCGCCGCCACGGAATCGGGGTCCACCCGGCGAAGGGTGGCGCGGAGCGCGTCCCCGAGCGCCGTCTCGCCCCCGCCCGGGTATGCCTCGACGGACGCGCGCGCGTCGCGCCCGAAGGGGCCGACCGATGCGTCGAAGGCGGCCGAGCGGACGTCGTAGCGCCGTCCCAGCTCGCCGGCGATCGAGGCGGCCGCGCTGTCCGCGGCGCTCCGCCGGCTCCGGCCCCCGGGAACGTCCCGCACCTCCATGCTGCCCGAGTGGTCGACGAGCACGAGGAGCCGGTTCCGCGCGCGCGAGGACTCCGGGTAGCGCAGCACGGGGGCGAGCGAGGCCACGAGGAGCGCCAGGAGGGCGAGAAGGCGGGCCGCGAGCAGGATCCCGCGACGCCGCCCCGGCAGGACGGGATAGCGCGTCGTGTACGCCCAGATCCCCACCGCGAAGGCGGCGAGGATGAGGAGGATCGCGATCAGCTGCGGCGTCGCGGTGAGCTCGAGCTTCACGGGCGCGGGGCTTTCGTCATGGAGTACGGAATGATACCAGCGTTCGGTGCGCGGGGTTTCGGCTCGGGGGGCGAAACGATCGAGGGGGCCGTCCGCGAACGGTAGGCGGCGGCCCCCTCGAGGGTCAAGCGGAATGTGTCCGGGGCGTTACGCCGTGGGCTGCGTTCCCCGGGCGAAGGCCTCGCGGCGCTCGCGCGTGTCGAGCTCGAGCTTCCGGAGGAGCACGTAGATCTGGACCGGGTTCAGGTCGCGCCCGCCGCGCTCCGGCCGGCGCAGCTCCTTCTGGATGCGCATGAGGCCGTAGTCGGGATGCTGGCGCGCGATCTCCCGGACGAGCTCCTCGTCCGTGAGCACCGTCTCCGAGCGCTGGGCCGCCGGCGCCGCTCCGCCCGCGACGGGCGTGGAGGGCGCGGTCGCGCCGGCCGTGCTCTCGCCGAAGGACGACACCGCCAGCTCGGCATCGGTGTACGCCTTCAGGATGTTCTCGAACTCGAGGAGATCGAAGACCTCCTTCACGTCCGGGATCATGCCGGCGAGCTTGAGATCGCCGCCGTTCTCGCGGATCTCGCGGATCTCGCTGATGAAGATGCCCCACCCGGCGCTCGAGATGTACTCGACCCCCGCGAGGTCCACCACGATGTGGTAGCGGTTCTCGCGAAGCAGCGCCTGGAGCCGCCGCTCGAGATCGGGGCTCGTCGTCGTGTCCACGTATCCCGAGACGCGCAGCACCGACACGACCGGGTTCTTCGCCGCCGCTTCGACGTATACGTCGATTCCCTTCATGCTCCCCCTCCTGGATCCGCCGGGGCCACGGGACCGTTCTCGGTCAGGGCCCTGGCGAGCCTCGCCATCCGTTTATCGGAACCGCCTTGGGCGAACTCCAGCCTTTTCTCCTTCCGGCTGAGCCCGTGGCGCTTCAGGGCGTCGTAGACTGCCTTCTCGGAAAGCTCGGCACGGCAACGGTTTGCACCGTGCAAGAGCTGGTGGATCCGCTTGGCCCCGAGGAGAGGCTCCGCGTGCACGATCTCGAGGATCGCGGCCTCCTCCTCGAGACTCGCGCGCGCGAACGGCACGAGGGGCCGCTTCGCCTTGAGGCCCTCGTCCACGCCCACCTCGCCGACGCGGCGCCGGTACGAGTAGTAGGTCGAGGGGGACATCTTGAGCCGGTCGCACGCCTCGGCGATCGAGACGCCTTCCTCGTCGATCAGGCGGAAGAGCTCGCGGCGGTTCGACTCGAGCCGCTCCTCGACCGGAACCCGCTCCTTGATCGCGACGAGCGTGATGTCGTCGTTCTGCGGGGCTCCGCCGGTGAAGTCGTGGATCTCCTGGTTCAGGGCGTCCGCGAACTCCTGCGCGGTCCCGTGCCCGTGCTTCTTGATGGCGGCGAGGAGCCGCGCCTCGCCGAACTGCTCCCGCTCCTGGTTCATCGCCTCGGTGATCCCGTCCGTGTAGATCACGAGCATGTCGTCCTGGCGGAGCGTGAGCTTCTCGACCGAGATCGTCCTCCGGAAGAGCTCTCCGTCCGGAACGTCGATCCCCACGGGAATTCCCTTCGGCTTCAGGAAGTACGTGGCATCCGACTCGCCGCGGTAGAGGATCATCGGGTTGTGTCCCGCGCTCGCGTAGGTGACGGCCCGGTTCACGGAGTCGAGCACGACGTAGAACATCGTGACGAACATCCCCTTCTTCATGTCCTCGGTGACGAACGAGTTCATCTTCGCCATGACGTCCGAGGCCGAGCGGTTCCCGCGCGCCTCCATGCGCAGCGCGGTCCGGATCATGGTCATGACGAGGGAACCGGGAACGCCCTTTCCGGAGACGTCGGCCACCACGACCCCCACCGTGCGGTCGTCCACGGTGAGGAAGTCGTAGTAGTCGCCGCCCACCTCCTTCGCGGCGCGGTAGAGCGAGCCCAGCTCGAACCCTTCGAGCTCGGGCACGCGGCGCGGGAGGAGCATCTGCTGGATCTCCTGCGCCATCTGCATCTCCTGCTGCATCCGCTCCTGCTCCATGAGGTGGCTCTGGGCCGAGCGGAACTTCGCCGTGACCTCGTTGAACGCGCGCGCGATCTCGTCGATCTCCTCGTTCCCCGAGGTGCCGATGTCCGCCACCATCGTCCCCTCGCCGATCGCGCGCACGCTGTCGGAGAGGGCCTGGATCGGGCGGACGAAGATCGCGATGAGGAGCGCCGAGAGGCCGCAGCCGAGGACGAGCGTGAAGAGCGCGATCGTGGCGAGCTCCATCATCGCGGTCTGCACGCGCCCCGCGATCGCCGACTCGCGCACGGTCAGCTCGATCCATCCCAGGAGCCGCGGCGCGCCGCGGGACGCGGGATCGAGCACGGGGTGGTGGAGCTCGCGGCGCTTCCCGTCGGTGGGGCCGAAGGCGACCGTAGGGGCGCCAGGCGCGCCCGGCGTCCCCACCTCGCGCACGACCGCGGGCAGGGTCCGAACCGTGAGGACCTCCTGGAACTGGTCCGAGCCCCAGATGCGGCCGCCCGGATCGAGCACGCGCGCGGACGCGTACTCGGGGTGCGCGCGGAGGAGCGCGCGGATGGACTGGTTCAGCAGCGTCTGCTCCATCGACATGGGCTCGCGCCGCGTCAGGGTCTCCACCGCCGTCGCGCCGACGCTGGCCGCGGCGCTCCGCGCCTGGAGGAGCACCTCGCGCTCGAGCGCGTCCCGCTGGCGCATGTGGATCACGGTGAACGCGGCGACGACGAGGAACGTGATGGCGCCGAACGCCTGCACCGTGTAGGTGAACTGGAGCGAGCGCCGGTTCTTCCCCTTCCCTCGGCGGCGACGCGCGTTCCTGCCGATGCGCTTCACCATGGTGAGGACGTTCCCGTCGCGGCCGGCGCGGTAGCGCACCTCGTCCATGAGCTGGTTCATGATGAAGACGCCGAAGCCGCCCTTGCGCCGCGTCTCCACGTACATCTTGAGGTCCGGGCTCTTCACGTTCCGGAGATCGAAGCTCTTCCCGGTGTCGTGGATCGCGATCGAGAAGTCGCGCCCGTTTCCGGTGATCACGATCTCGATGAAGCCGCCCGACTCCCCCTTGTACCCGTGCTTGATGACGTTCGTGCACGCCTCGTCCACGGCGAGCTTCGTGTTCGCGAGGATCTTCTGCGGGATGAGGAGCTTCTCGCCGGCGTCCTGGACGAAGTCGCGGATCTCGGCCAGGTGCCGGTCCTCGGCCACGACCCGGAGCTGGAACCGGCGCGGCGGCATCGCGCGCTGGAGCTTCGGGATCTTCACCGCGCCGCCTCGGCCTTCATGCGCTCGCGCGTCTCGAGGACGTGGCGGCGCGCGCTCTCGTTCAAGGGGTCGATCGCGAGGATCTGCTCCCAGTGGCGGAGCGCCTCGGGATAGTTCCCGGCCGCGAACGCCTCCATGCCGCGCACGTAGAGCTGCTTGATGCGCGCGTCGAGCTCGGGCTTGGGCTTCGCGAGACGCCGCTCGATCCGGTCGCGCCACGCCTTCGCCTCGGGGCTTCCGGGATCGCGCGCGAGCGCCTTCCGGACCGCGGCCCGCGCTTCCTGGTAGCGCCCCTCGTTGAACGCGCGCGAGGCATCCTGGACCGAGGTCAGGGACTCGAGCTTCCGGGAGAGCGTCGCCGTCTGGGTCGCGCTCTTCCCCACCGTCGACTCGAGCTCGGTCCACACGGCGCGGGCCTTCGCGTGCTCCGGCTCGAGACGGAGCGCGAGCGCCGCCTCCTCGGCCGCCTGGAGGAGCCGTCCCGCCACGCGGAGCGAGTCGGCGCGCGCGGCGGCCCGGTCCGCCACCGCCGTGCGCGCGTCCGCGATCTCGCGCTCGAGCGCGGCGAGGCTCTCCGGAGCGGCGGGAACGCCTCCTGTTTCCGGACGCGTGAGGCCTCGCCGCAGCCCTTCCGCCTCCTCCAGGTCGCCGCGCTTCACGGCTTCACGGATCATCGCCGTCATCGCGGAGGCGAGCCGCCGGGCGCTCTCCGCCTCGAGCCCGCGCTCGGCGCGCAGCGCGATCTCCTTCCGAGCGCGCTCCGCGCGCGCCTCGTAGCCGCCGCCGGGCAGCTCTCGCGCGATGACCTCCCAGAGGACGAGCGCGGTCTCCCACTCCCCGGCCCGCTCGGCTTCCTCGGCACGGGCACGATCCTGCGCGAGCTGCGCCGCGCGACGGGAGCGGAGGGAGTCCTCGGCAGCCTTCGCGTACTCGGCGCGGCGGCGCGCCTCGTACTGGCTCACGGGCTCGCCCCACGCGACGCGCAGCGCGAGCTGGTGGGTCATCTCGACCTCGCCCTGGGAGACCGCCAGATCCACGCCGTACCGGCGCCACGAGAGTCCGATCCCGGCGGTCGCGTTCCCGCCCTGGAGTCCGATTCGCGCGGAGCCGAGGCCGGCGCGCGTCACCTCCACTCCGAGGCGCGAGGACATGCCTTCGCTTCCCTGCTTCCCGAGGTCCACGACGGCCCGAGCCTGCGTGAATTCTCGAAGCCGCCAGGCGGGGCTCGCGAGCCCGAGCCGGAACGCGCGGTCGATCGCGGGGGCCGAGCCGCCCAGGTCGAGCGAGCCCGCGATCACGTTCTGGACCGCCAGCCCCACCTGTCCGCCCCGGAACCGCGCCGGATGGTAGACCACGCCGAGATCGACGGCCGGAGCCGCGGCCGACACCTCTCCCAGCGACTGGCTCAGCACCTTGAACGTGGCGCCGGCCGTGACGTCTCCGATCACGCGCCGGGCAACGCCCGCGGCGAGCGACGTCTCGGAGTAGCCGATCGATCCGAGCGCCTGGTTTCCGGCGTCGTACGCGTCGATGCCGCTCGTCCCGATGCGTGCCACCCCGAGCCCGACCGCGCCGAGCCCGGGAATGGGGTACGAGACCGCGGCGAGATCCCACGACGTGTCGAACTGGAGGAGCCCGTGATGCACGAGGAGCGTCCGCTCGTCCTGCGCGGCGAGCCCCGCCGGGTTCAGGTAGAGCGCCGACGGATCGAGTCCGAGCGCGGTCGACGCGCTGATCGCGCCGGTCGTGGGCCACGACCCCGGCGAGGAGAGGAGGTTCGCCGTTCCCGCGGTCTGGGCCGAGGCCGCGCGCACGGCCGCGACCGCGACGAGCGCGCCCGCCGCGACCGCGCGCACCACCCGCCGGAGGATCTGCTCCCGCCGCGCGCGAGCCCTCCGCCGGCGTGAGCTCAGGACGGTCCTCATCGGAGCACCCCCACCTTGATCCGCTCGCTCGCGCCGGCCCCCTGGATCTCGGCGACGTAGACCCCCGGACGGACGATCTCTCCCGCGCCGTTCCTCCCGTCCCAGGGCACCTCGTTCAGCCCTCGCGCTCCTCCGGCCGCGCCGGCGGGAAGCGAGATCTCGCGCACGAGGGTTCCGAGGAGCGTGTAGATCGCGATCCGCACGGCGGCGTCGTCCGGGAGCACGTACGAGAGCCGCACCGCCTCGCGCCCCGCGTGGAACGGATTCGGGTAGCCGTGCGCCCGGTCATAGAGCGTGACCGTGGGCGAGACGATCGGCGTGAACGCGAGCCCGCCGCCGCCGCGGATGGGCACGGGCGTCCCGGTGAGGTCGTCGAGCACGACGACGTCCGGCTCGACGGCGATCCGGAGCGCGACCGCGCGCGCCGTCGGTGCCCCGGCGAGGGTCACCTCGACGGTCACGGACTCGGCTCGAGACGCGATCGCGAGCGGGGGAACGAGATCGAGCCGCACCGGGTTGGGAACGCCGCCCGCGGCCTGCGCGAGGAGGATGCCGTTCGTCCCCCGGATCGAGATCGACCCGAGATTGTTCCCGGCGGACGGCGCCTCGCTCCCGTCCGCGAGGACGCGGAACCGGAGCGCGTGGAGCCTCGCCGCCGTCGTCGCCCCCGGAGGCACGAGCGGCGTGAGCTCGATGCCCCACACGCGCACGCCCTGTGCTCCGGGCGCGACCTGCGCGGGCGCTCCCGTGTCGAACCCGCGCACCTGGATTCCGGCGGCCTGCTCGATCACGGCGATCGCGGCGCCGCCGGACGTGACGGTGGCGCTGTCGGCGAGCCCCCACTCCGTGCCGCGGAGCACGAGCGTGACGGGATAGGACTGGCTCGCGAGCGCGGCCGGGAAGGAGGCCGCGGGGAAGGTGAGCGTGGCCTGCGCCGCGGGATCGAGCGCGAACGGGGCGCCGGATCCCGTCGCCACGACCTGCTCCACGCCGTCGCTCAGGACGAGACGCGACGCCGCGGGATCGAGCAGGAACGGCGAGCCGCCGTCGTTCCGCACGAGGAGCGTGATGTCGTGGGTCTCCCCCGCGCGCACCGTGTCGGGCGCGGCGCTCCCGGCCACGTACGCGAGCGTGGAAGGCGCCCGCGCGTCGAGCGTCCCCGCGGGGACGGACTCCTCGCGGGGCGCGCCGTCCTCCGCGCCGCGGGCTTCGAGCGTGAGGCTCGCGATCCCCGGGAGGGACGCCGTGCCGAGCGGGACGCCGGAGAAGTCGAGGCTCACCGATCCGCCCGCGGGAACGGAAGGCGGCGGGGCAACGGATCCGAGCACCACGGAGAGCGGCGCTCCCAGACGAAGCGCCGTCGCCGGATCGAGCGTGAACGGGACGTCCCCCGAGTTCACCACGGTGACCCGGAGCGGGCGCGCCTGCCCCGCGCTCACGACCGCGGGATCGACCGGCGCGGTCACGGCGAGGACGGGCGGCTCGAGCACCGAGACGCTGTCCGGCGCGAGCGGGATGGTGTCGGCGAACGCCTGTCCCGCCTCGGTCCCGCTCAGCACCAGCTTCGCGGCATACCTTCCGCGCGCGACGGATCCCGGCACCGCGAGCGAGTCGAACGCGAGCGCGGCGGTGTCGCCGCCGGCCACCGCCGTCGCGGCGCGGAGCCCGGCGGACAGGGCATCGCCGCCCGGATGCTGGAGCAGGAGCCTCGTGACATCGCGGGCGAGCGTCACCGCGGACGTTCCCGTGTTCTCGACGATCGCCCCGGGCGCGAACGAGCGCGAGCGGAGATAGCGGGCGGGCGCGGCGCCTCCGGGAACGGCGGCGATCCGCGCGGCCGACTCCACCGTGAAGGGAAGCGGGGCCGCGTTGACGCCCGTGACCGACGAGCCCGCGAACGACGCGGTCGCGGTGAGCTGCGCGCTCACCGGCGTTCCGGGAGCGAGCCCGCTCGCGGGGACGCGCACGGAGAGCGTGAGCCGCGTCGTCCCGCCCGCGGGGAGCGGCGCGGGAAGCGGGGGCGTGACCGAGTTCACGGTGAACACGCCCGGCGAGACCGCGAGGCTCGCCGCGTCGATCACGGCGGCGAGCGCGGTCGGGTTCGTGACGTCGAACACGAGCGAGAGGTCGGCGAATCCGAGCGGGACGGGAGAAGGAGTCGCCGCGACCGCCGCCACGCTCACGCCCGCCGCGTGGACCTGCGCCCCCGCGAGGCTCGGATAGAAGTCGAAGGGCTCGCCCGTCCCGTCCACGCCCACGACGCGGAGCGCCGGAGCGTACGTGCCGGGCGTGAGGGTCCCCGGGACGGCGGCGGCGGCGAAGCCGAGCGAGGACGTCTGCCCCTGCGGAATCGAGACCGGTCCGCCGAGCGAGGCCGTGAACGCGCTCGCGCCCGCGCCGAACGAGAGCGTCGTTCCCGGACCGAGCTGGATCGTCCCGGCGCCGCTGTTCGTCAGCGAAACGGTGAACGCGACGGTGAGCCCGGGCACGACCACCGCCGGCGCCAGGGATCCCGCGACGTGCGTGAGCGAGGGCGGCGGCTCGAAGAGGAAGGCCTGAGACCCGGATGCCGCGCCGCTCGTCGCGCGCAGGAGATCGGTCCCCGTTGTGGCGGGCGCGACCAGGATCAGGGACGCCCGTCCATCGGCTCCCGTGAGGAGCTGCAGGCTGTCGAGCGGCGACGCGTCCGGGCCGACGAGCGTGGCGGCTCCGGCGCGCACCTCGATCGTCGTGCCGCTCGCCGCCGTGTTCCCGAAGGGGTCCCGCACCGGGCCCAGGGTCAAGGACGCGGTGCTCCGTCCGTCCGCGGTGAGCGTGGTGCGGCTCGCCGCGACCGCGATCGCGCCCGACGGCGCGGCGGGGACGACGAGAATGGGACCCGCGCCGCCGGCGCCGCCTCCCGCGCGCGAAGCCTGGATCGACGCCACGCTCTCCGCCACGGTGTCGCGCGCGAAGGTCTGGAACACGCCCCCGACGAGCGGCCCCGAAACCGGCGACCACCGCACCGAGCCCCCCGACGACATCGTGATCACGGCATTGTCCGTCGTGACGGGGTTCCCGAACGCGTCCACGGCGCGCACGGTCACGCGGACGGACTGTCCCGCGGTCCACTGGGTCAGGTCGGGCTCCACCCGGAGGCTCGCCGTCGCCGACGCGCCTACCTGCGCCGCGATCCCCACCGGCGGAAGCGTCGCGCCGCGCACGAAGACGGAGTCCGTCGCCGGAGCCGACGACGGCGCGCGGTAGCGGACCGCGAGCGTCCCGAGCGCGGACGTGACGCCGCTCTGCGAGCCGGGTCCCCCCGTGGTCGCGCCCAGGGACTCGAGCGTGCCGAATGCCGGCCCACCCAGGTAGAACGTGAGCGGCACGCCCGGCGCGAGATTGCCGAACGCGTCGCGCGCGGTCGCGGTCACCGTGCCCGTGCCTCCCGCCGAGAGCGACAGCCCCGCGGGCGCGAGCGCGATCACGACCGCCGTGTCCGCGAGCGCGGACGCGCCGAAGGTGACGCGCGCCGAGGGCATGGCGAGGAGACGCGCCTCGACGGAATCCGTGCCCGCTCCCGCCACCGTGCCGACCCGGACGACCTCGCACGCGGCGAGGCCGGAGACGTCCGTGAAGACGATCGAGTCCGCGGCGCCGCCGCGCGTCGCATCGAGCGAGCCGCCTCCCGCCGTCACGCGGAAGAGAACGGCGGCCGCGGGCACGGCGTTTCCGAACGCGTCCCGCGCGCGGACGCGAAGCGGGAGCGAAAGCTCCCGGGTCACGACGGCGCTCTGCCCGTCCCCCGCCACCTTGTCGATTCGCGACGGAGCCGCGGGACGCACGACGGCGATGCCGCCGCTTCCCGTGATCCCTCCGGCGCGCGTGGCACCGATCGCGATCGACTCGGAGACGGTGTCCCGGCCGTAGGACACGAACACGCCGCCGCCGAAGGAGCCCGACGGGGGGCTCCAGCGGACCGAGCCCGACGCGTTCATGCTCACCGTCGCCCCGTCCGCAACCACGAGATTTCCGAACGCGTCCCGCGCGCGCACCTGGACGCGCACGGAGTCCCCCGCGGTCCAGGTGAGCGAATCCGCGACCACCTCGAGCGACGCCGTCGCGCCGGGAACGACCGTGACCGACACGGTGTCCGCGCGCACGGAATCGGGAGCCGCGCTCGCGCCGGCGAGCAGACGCACGCCGAGCGGCCCGGGGACGCCTCCCGACGTGAGCTGGAACGCGGCCTCGCCCAGGGCGTCCGTCGTCGCGCCGGCCGGCGCCACCCCGCCCGAGCCCGCGATCACGGACGCGCTCACGGACGTGCCCGTCACTGGGTTTCCGCCGGCATCCGTCACGCGCGCGCGGAACATGAGGGAGTCCCCGGCGGCGAGCGGATTCGACCCCGGCGCGAGTGGGAGCGCGGTCAGCCGGTACGCGGGGCCCGCCGCGACCGAGACCGGACCGTACGTGGAATTCTGGCCGCCGCCCTCCGTCACGCGGATCGTGAGCGGCTGGGTCAGGGTGGGCGTGAACGGCACCGAGGCCTCGCCGCCCGAGAACGGGACCGACGAGGGGAGCGACGCGCCGCCGGTCAGGAGGCTGACGCCGAGCGGCGAGCCGTCGAGGTTCACGACCTCGTTTCCGAACGCGTCGCGCGCGGTGACGTGGAGCGACTGGGCCACGCCGGAGGCGAGCGGTCCGGCGGGTCCCGCGATGACGAGCGTGTCGAGAGGTCCGTGGCGGAACTCGATCGAGGGCCGCGCCGCGAGCGTCACTCCGCGCGCGGTCACGTCCACGACCGCGGTGTCCGCCAGGGTGGTGGTGATCCGGTACTGGATCGACCCGGACGCCCCGGTCGCGGCCGCGAGCGGCGCCGCGGTCGCGGGAACGCCGGTCACGGCCACGGCGATGGAATCCGAGGACACTCCCGGGATCGCATGGTCCTTCGCGTCCCGCAGCGTCACGGTCAGGACGCTTCCCGTGGGGCCGACCGTCGAGGGGGTCGGAGCGACGGCCGTGGACCGGGCGGGATCGACCGCCCCCGGAACCACGCGCACCGCGATGGCTCCGGAAGCGGAGCCGCGGACCGACGCCGCCGAGACGTTCGCGACGCCGAGCACGTCGCCTCCGAGGAGCGTGAAGCCGATCGCGCCGGCCACCGCGCGCACCTGGATCCCGGTCGTGGACGGGTCCTGATCCGGCGAGACGATCGTTCCGAGCGTGGTGGACACCGTGAAGGGCTCGCCGTCGCGGACCGTGTTTCCGTTCGCGTCCACGAGCCCCGCGGCCGTGACCGCGCGCGTCGCGACCCCGTCGGCGGCCACCGAGTCCGGCGTTGCCACGAGCGGGACCGTCCCGACCGGCGGACCCGCGAGGAGACGGATCGCCCGCGCGCCTCGCGCGGCGCCGCGCGCGGATGCAACGGTCACCGAGTCGAGGCCGGGTGTGGTCTTGGCGCGCACCGATCCCGAGAGCGTTCCACCGGAGCCAACCCCCCACTGCACGCCCGGCGTTCCCGGATCCACGTCGCCGAGCGGCGTGACGAGCGAGTCGCGCACGGTGAACCGCTCGCCCGCGGCGACCACGTTGAGCCACGCGTCGCGCACCACGCTCGAGGACACCGCCGCGGTGGCGGCGCCGTTCGCATCGAGCGTGTCGGGAATCACCGCGAGCGTGACGTTCCCCGAGGGAACGTTCGGCGCCGTGGCCACCGGGGCGGCGACGGTGCCGAGCGACGTGCCGGAGCCGTTCGTGTCGATCACCTCGATCCGGCCCGAAGCGCCGCCGGCTTCGGTGTCCGTGAACGTGAACGCGACGGAGTCGCCGCCAAGAGGGATTCCGGTCTGGAAGATGAGGGGGCCCGCGAGGCTCCGGAAGCGCCCGCCCGGGCGATCGGTCCAGAGCGTGAACGTCTCCCCCGAGGCGAGTGGGGAGCGGTTTCCGAACGAATCGCGCACGGTCGCAACGATGGTGTCCGGCACGCCTGCGGTGAGCGAGATCGCGGCGGGCTCGAGCGCGAGGTGATTCGGAGGTCCCGGCGCGACGGCGATCGAAGGCGAAGCGGTGAGCGGTGCGGGGGCATTCCCGGCGGGATCGCTCGAGACAAGGAAGGTAGCGCTTCCCGTCGTTGTCGGAGCGCTCGCGGCGGCTGCGCCGCCGCCATCGCCGTACGAGATCCGGATCATGTCGCCCGCCGCGAACGCGTTCTCGGGCGGGCGGCCGAGGTCGATCTCGATCGTGCTTCCGGTGACCCAGTACTGGTGCACCGAGGCCATGTCGAGCACGCGCACGTATCCGGGCTGTGCGGGGGAGGTCGTCTGAGGCGCCGTCCACCCCGACGGGATCTGGACGCGCACCCTACCCCCCTGGGGCCAGGCGAAGCTCTCGGTGGCGACGTACGTGACGACCCACGTTCCCGCGGTCCCGACGGGCACGCTCGTGGACGGGGCGATGGTCGCGGTGCCCGATCCGGGCACGGCGTGCGCGCGCGACGGGGCGAGCGTCGCGAGCGACGCGAACGCGGCGGCGCACGCGATCCGAGCGAGCGTCGCAACGGCGCGCTCCATCCATGCGAGCGTCGCGACGGCGCGAGCGCGAGCCGGCGCGATGGGCTTCTGGCGCAGTGTGAGGCTCCGTGTTGGCGGGTTTGATTGCGTCCCAGGGACTTAACGCACCTCGGGCGAGGGGCAAGACACATGCCACGGAGGCGAAGCGCCGAAACCCACGAAGCGACGCGCTCGAAGGAGGAACCCGCCTGCCGGAAGCGCGCGCGAAATCGGAAGATGCGAACGAAAAACGCGCGGCGTCGTGCAAAACGCAACGTGCCGGAAACGGCCGTTTCGTGACCGGGGATCGCCTTCCTTCCGCGTGGAAGTCATCCGCTCGGGCGGCCAAGTCACGTCTACCGTCGCTCGCTCAGGGCCGTGCGGGTCCGAGATGCGGTACGATCAGGATTAGCGGATCCCCCCGCTCCCGACCGGAAGAGGCGGTTCAGCTGGCGATGACCCCAGGTCGCGTGTTCTGGCACCTTCCCATCGCAGCCCTCCTGGCTGCTGCGCTGGTCGGCTGTACCTCACCGTCGAAACGAGGGATCTGGGCGGGTCTACCGAAAGAAGTGCGACGGCAGATCCATGTCAATGAAACGCTCCTACCTCGCTTTCCAGAGGACTCGTTCTCTCTGCGGCGCCCGCATGCATGGCCAAGCACCAGGACATTCGAGGGCGACGAGTACCGGCTCGAATTCTCGGTCCACCGCCATGGAGAGATCGAGACCGGGCTCCGGTCACTCGATCCGATCCAGCCGGGCGTTCAGGGATTCGCTGCTCAGTACGCTCGTCTTGTCGACGGAACGCCCGTACAGAGAGGAATCCGGTCCTACTGGTCCAGCGACTCGGTTCTCTTGAGTCGCAGCTACACGACTTCCACGCGGACGGACACATGGAACCATCACCCTCGAGGATGGATCATGGGGTACTCGCGTTCCCCGACGAAACCCGGTCACTCCCGCTTTTCATGCTCGCGCCCACCCGGACCCGCGCTGGACGAGTACTTCAACGAGGATGGGTACCTGATTGGATTCGCCATGGGAGGCATGGAGCACTACTGGATGGGAGCGAGAGT
>DASTBC010000118.1 GCA_035712245.1 Candidatus Eisenbacteria bacterium | reverse complement strand
GATCTCCATCTGGCGCACTTCCGGAGCGGAACGATCCTCGATCGGAACACCCGCCGCGCGCGAGAGCCATGATCCCAGACGCATCGGCACCGTGGGATCGTGGATGGCCGAGGTGATCTGGCGGCGGTGCTTCTGCACGTGGCGGGCCGCCTCCATCGGCTTGCTGTAGTCCACCGGCGGCTCCGCTCCCGTCACCGCTTCCAGCCGGTACCACTCGTCCCCGTCGCTGTCTCGATGGACGGTGATCTCGAGCCGCTCCGCCTCGAACTCGTCCTTGAGGCTCGAGCCGAAGCGGCGGCGGAGCGTGAGACGCCCGCTCCCGATCTTCCACTCCTTGCGCCCGCGCACGAGCCACAGCGTTCCCCACGCGAGCCCCAGCGTCGCGAGGAGCGCCATCACCGCTCCCGGAATCAGCCCCGGCGAGCCGACGGAGCCGCCCACGACCGCTGCCGTCGCGACGGCCATCACGAGCGCGAGCAGGCCTGCGACGCGTGCCTGAGCCTTCCGCGTCTGCAGATGCGGCACGAGGGCGCGCTCTCCCTCGGGCGTGATGATCTCTTCCCACCCCTTCGGTAGCCCCGCGGGGCCTTCGCTCGCGGTGGATCCCGGCGTCCCCAGGCTCTCGCCGAGTGCGAGCTCCGTGCGAAGCTCCTTGGCGGCGTCCTGCCGTTCCTGGAGCGTCCCGAGGCGCGACAGCTCGACCCGTTCCTTGTCCGTCTCCATCGCGAGCGCCGAGTACTTGGGCGTGATGACGAAGCCCCGGATCCTGTCGCGCGGGTACTCCTTCACGGATCGGAACGGCCCGCGCATACGCGTGACCTGGAGTCCCGCGCCGCTCGCCAGGATCCGATCCTCGCCCCAGAGGATCCGGATCAGCTCGCGCAGGGCCATGAGGCCGCCGAAGGTCCAGAGCACGAGCCAGAAGAGGACGAAGACCCCCACCGCCAGCGCCGGAGCGGCCTGCACGGGAAAGCCGCCCCCCTGAGGAGCCTCGCCCGAGATGAGCGCCGCCGCGCCGCTCCCGAGGAGCCAGAGGGCGAACGCTTCGCCGAACGCCCATCCGCAGAGCCAGAACAGGAGGAAGGCCGCGCCGAAGTACCGGCCGATCCCCCGTGGCTTGAGCCGGATCCGGTACCCGTCGGTTGTGCGCTCTCCCGCCATACGGCATGGTTCGGCCCGATCAGATTGGTTCTTGAGGGGAGGGAAGGTTACAACACGTAGTCCAGAAAGACTCGGAAGGCGGTGCCGCCGTGAATGCTGTCTTCACGGTCCGAGAACGTGTAGAACTTGGCCCAGGCATCCACGGCACCCCCGATTCGAAGGCGGTCGTTGATCCCCGCACGGAGTCCAGCGCCCAAGGAGGTAGTCCAGTTGTCGTAGAGCTCCTCGTAACCCGGGCTGAAGAATTCAGGGGTTTCACCGCTCACCGAGGAAATCTCCCTGCTGGCCCGCACCTCCAGGAAGGAGCGAGTCGTTCCGTCACTCAGGAATAGCCGAGCGATCGCGAATGGCGAGAACGTCCATATGCGCACCTCTTCGGCACCCAGGGACGAGGGGTATGTGTCCTCCCGGTACGACGCACTGAGTCCGAGACCAACGGATCCACGCTTGCCCTCTACGTGGACCGAAACGTGCGGAGCCGTTCCGAGTTCGAGCATCGTGGCGGCTTGACAGGGCAGAGACAGGAACACGCTTCCGAGCGCGACCACGAGAAGGCGAGCCATGGATTCCTCCGGGCGTGAGGTTTCGTCATTGGACCGCCACCCTGAATCCCCCCTGCGAAACCCTAGCCCTGGACGCCAGGTCGATCAAGGGGTAGTCCCTCACACCCTGTGAACCCTGCAGTCGAAGCACCCCGGGCGCGCATTGTGAACGTCGACATAGGCGACCATGGGGTTGGCAAAGAACCGCTCCAGCAGCTCGACGGCCTCGTTGCCCGGCACCACGTCCGCCTTCACCAGGAAGTCGTCGGACCGATACGCACGCAACGACAGCAGGCGGTGCCGGAGCGACCTCGGAAACTCGTGCGGGCGGTCGTACCTCAGGCAGTCCGCGGCGTGGATGAAGATCGGCCCAACGCTCCGGTACGGAACCGCCCGATCGAACGGAGAGTACGTGACGAGGTAGACCGATTCACCCACGGCGGGATCCTCGAGGCAATGTCGGCAGATGTATCCCGGATGCTCGTCGACGTGGATCGGCTGCAGGTCTTCGTTCCCGTGGCCGTCCGCTCGCTCCTGGCGAATCCGTGCGGCCATCCGGGTCGGGATCGCTTCCACTCGGATTGCATTCATGAGATCTCCTTTCGACCCCGCGGCTCTCGCGGGGTCCGTGGCTCGGAAGGATCGACCTCGAAGATCCAGTCCGCCATCCGCGTCTTGCGGGTGAACCCGAAGTCGTGGTCCCTCGTACACCCTCCCCGCGACATGGAACTTCGGGTGGTGTCGGGTGGCACCCACGGGCTGAGCCCGCGTGATACTTTCGTCCACCCTGATAAGTCGCTGCTGTATCGCCAGTTATCGTCTATCTTGATCCTATCGGAACATACGGGCACAGGCCGCTCGATTTCACGGGCCCCGTCTCAGTGGAGAGGAGTTCATCGATGTACGCCCGCCCCTGCTCGACACGCACCTCGTGGTTCCCCGCCCTCCTCGTCGTGTTCCTCGCGATCCCCTCGCTCGCCACCGCACAGTCGGCCCAATTCGATGGGACGAACGACTACGTGACGTTCGGGGCCGCACCCGGCCTCGGCGCGACGACGTTCACCATCGAAGTGGCGTTCAAGCGAACCGGTCCCGGTGTGTCGACGAGCACCGGAACCGGCGGAATCGCGGCGGCGGTCCCGCTCCTCGCGAAGGGTCGCGGCGAAGCGGACGGGGACAACCGGGACATGAACTACTTCCTCGGAATCAGCTCGGCGAACGTGCTCGTTGCGGACTACGAGGAAGGCGCGGCCCAGGCCTCCCCTGGACTGAACCACCCCGTCACCGGAAGAACCGTCATCACCGACAACGTGTGGCATCACGCCGCGGCGACGTTCGACGGCACGACCTGGCGCCTGTACCTCGATGGCCAGCTCGACACCATGATGGTGGTCGGCTCCGGTCGCCTCCCACGCTTCGACAGCATTCAGCACGCGGCGCTGGGCAGCGCGCTCACGTCCGCGCCCGCCGCCGCCGGATTCTTCCAGGGCCGGCTCGACGAGGCGCGCGTCTGGAATGTCGCGAGGTCCCAGGTGGAGATCCAGGCCGCCATGGGGGTGGAGATTTTCCAGGGGAGCGGCCTGATCGGCCGCTGGGGGATGAACGAAGGGACCGGCAGCACGGCAGGAAACTCCGTCGCTGGCGGCGTGCAGGGCACGCTCACGAACGGACCCGTGTGGAGCTCGGACTCGAGCGTCCCCCTGACCGCTTCCACGGGTCTCCGGTTCGGGGGCTCCAATGCGTACGCGACCTTCGGGAACCCCACGGCGCTCCGGCTCCCGGCGTTCACCATCGAGCTCTGGGTGCGACGCGACGGCGCCGGGGCCGGAACCAACACGGGCACCGGCGGGATTCCGGATGCCATTCCGCTCGTCGCCAAGGGCAGGGCGGAAGCCGAGACCGCGGCCGCGGACATCAACTACCTGTTCGGAATCCGTGCGTCGGACGGCGTTCTCTGTGCGGACTTCGAGGAAGGCGCGGCGGGCTCCTCACCGGGTCTCAACCATCCCGTCGCGGGGACGACTCCCGTCACGAGCGGCGTCTGGCATCACGTGGCGGTCACGTATGACGGCACCTGGCGACTCTACCTCGACGGAGGCCTGGACGCGACGCTCGCGGTGGGCCAGCCGGTGAACGCGGCCTGCACGTCGGCCGCGTCGCTCGCGAGCGCGCTCACGACGGCCAGCGCGGCGGCCGGGTTCTTCGACGGCGCGGTGGACGAGGTGCGAATCTGGAACGTGGCGCGCACGCAGGGTCAGATCATCTCCACCATCAATTCGCAGCTGACGGGACCGGAGTCCGGCCTCGTGGCCCGGTGGGGCCTGAACGAGGACGCGGGCCTCACGATCGCCAGCTCCGCGGGAACGGCGCTCAACGGCACCCTCACCGGGACCGTCTGGTCCTGGACGGCGCCCGCGCCGTTCAGCGCCACGCCGCCCCCCACGTTCGCGCTCACCACCGCGGTGGTCCCGAACGAGTCGGGCACGATCCTCGCGGACCCGGGCGGACCCCTGTACATGCCCGGATCGCAGACGCAGCTCACCGCATCGCCGAGCACGGGTTATCACTTCCTGTCCTGGTCCGGCGACCTGGCGGGATCGGGCAATCCCCAAACGCTGACCCTGGACGCGGACAAGAGCGTCACCGCGAGCTTCGAGATCAACACGTACACCATCACAGCGAGCGCGGGCCCGAACGGATCGATCGCTCCATTGGGTCCTACGGTCGTGACGCACGGCGACAGCCAGGGGTACGTCATCACCCCGAACGCGGGATATCACGTGCTGGACGTGCTGGTGGACGGCGCCTCGGTGGGGCCGGTCACCGCGTATACGTTCCCGAACGTCTCGGCATCGCACACGATCGCCGCGACGTTCGAGGTGAACGGCGAGGCTCTCGGCCTGAACGGCACGGACGGGTGGGTCGACTTCGCGAACCCGTCGGACCTCAAGCTGAACCAATTCACGATCGAGATGTGGGTGCGGCGCGACGGCACCGGCGTGGGCACCAACACCGGGACCGGCGGCATCGCGGACCTCGTTCCCCTGCTCTCCAAGGGGCGCGCCGACCAGGAGGACCCGCTACGCGACATCAACTACATCCTCGGGGTGCGTGCCTCGACCGGCGTTCTCGCCGCGGACTTCGAGGAAGCGGCCGCGCCCAGTCCCGATCCGAGCCTGAACCATCCCATCGTCGGCGCGACGCCGCTCACGGTCGGCATCTGGTACCACGTCGCCGCCACGTACGACGGCACGACCTGGAAGCTCTACCTGAACGGTGCCCTCGACGCGGAAGCCACGATCGGGAGGCCTGCGGCGTCCACCAGCGACTGCCCCGTGGCCCTGGGATCGGCGCTCACGACCGTCGTTCCTGCCGCCGGATTCTTCCACGGGAGGATCGACGAGGTGCGTGTCTGGAACGTCGCGCGCACCGCGGCCCAGATCCTGTCCACGATCAACGATGAGGTCACGACTCCGACGACGGACCTCGTCGCGCGCTGGGGGTTCGAAGAGGGATCCGGCACCCTGGTCCAGAGCACCGCGGGAACGCCGCTCGACGGAACGATCACGGGTGGCGGGTATGCCTGGACGGCTGCAGCGCCCTTCGACATCCAGGCCCCGGCCGCGCCCACGGACCTCGTCGCGGACGCCGTTTCGGCCGGTCAGGTGAACCTGACCTGGACCGACACCTCCTCCAACGAGGCTCGCTTCGAGGTCGACCGTTCCACGTCCGGAATCGGCGGGCCGTTCGTTCCGCTCCTCACGGTCCCCGCGGGAGTCACGACGGCGTCCGATACGGGCCTCGCTCCCTCCACAGAGCATTGCTACCGAGTTCGCGCAGTGAACGGTGCCGGCGTGTCCGCGGATGCCGGACCCGCATGCGCGACGACCGGGTCGGCTCCTTCCTACGCTCTCGACTTCGACGGGAACACGTACGTGAGCTTCGGAGATCCCGCGGCGCTCGACCTCGCGCAGTTCACGATCGAGACCTGGTTCCGCCGGGACGGTGCCGGCACGACCGTTTCCACCGGAAGCGGCGGCGTGACCGACGCGATTCCGCTCGTAACCCACGGCACCTCGCAGGCGGACGGCAGCAACGTGGACATGAACTTCTTCCTGGGGATCAAGAGCGCCGGCTCGGTTCTCTGTGCCGACTTCGAGGAGGGAGCGGCGGGGTCCACGCCCGGACTCAATCACCCGATCGTCGGAGTGACGCCCATCGCGAACGGCGTCTGGCACCACGCCGCCGCGACCTATGACGGGTCGGTGTGGCGCCTCTACCTGGATGGAAACCTGGAGAACCAGGCGACGGTCGGCCAGCCGGTCCAGGCGGCGACGATCCAGCTCGCGTCGCTCGCGTCCTCGATCACGTCCACCGGAACCGCGCAGGGATTCTTCGTGGGAGCATTGGACGAGGCCCGCGTCTGGAATTCCGCCCGGTCGCAGGCTCAGATCCAGGGCACCGCGAACGCGCGGATCGACACCCCAACCCCCGGACTCGTGGCGAGGTGGGGGCTGGACGAGGGGAGCGGCACGGCGGTCAACGGCTCCGCCGGCACGTCCGTGAACGGATCGATCACCGGTGCCGCGTTCGCGTGGGTCGCGGGCGCGCCGTTCGATCTCGCCTTCAACGCTCCGCCCGATCCGCCGGCCCTGATCGCTCCGGCTCATCAGGCGACCGGCGTGTCCCTCTCCCCTTCGCTCCAGGTCACGGTTTCCGACCCCGACGGCGGGAACCTGACCGTGGACTTCCACGGGCGGTCCGCCCTCACCAGCCCGGGCGAGGACTTCACGATCATCGGGATGCCGGACACGCAGTACTACACGAGCGAGCTGAACGGAGCGACGAACGCGATCCTCCTGTCGCAGACCAACTGGATCGTCGCGAACCGCGCGAGCCGGGAGATCGCCTACGTGGCGACGCTGGGAGATTGCGTCGAGCACGGGGACAACGGCGGGAACGACATCGAGTGGCAGCGCGCGGTGGCCGGATACTCCCTGATCGAGAACCCGGGAACGACCGGCTTGGACGATGGAGTGCCGTACGGCATCACGGTGGGCAATCACGATCAGTCTCCGAACGGGGACCCCGCCGGAACGACCACCTTCTACAACCAATACTTCGGTGAGTCTCGATTCCTCGGCCGGGATTACTACGGAGGCCACCATGGCTCCAACAACGACAACTGGTTCAACCTGTTCCGCGCGGGCGGCATGGATTTCATCGTGATCTCGATGGAATACGACACGACGCCCGACGCGGCCGTCCTCGCGTGGGCCGACGCCCTGCTCACCACGTACTCGGAGCGGCGCGCGATCGTCCTCGCGCACAATCTCGCGGGCACGGGGAACCCGGCCTCCTTCAGCGCGCAGGGCCAGGCCACCTATGACGCCTTGAAGGGGCACTCGAATTTCTTCCTGATGCTCTGCGGCCATGTCCCGGGAGAAGGAAGGCGGTCGGACACGTTCAACGGCAACACGGTCACCACGCTCATGTCGGACTATCAAGGCCGTACCAACGGAGGGAACGGCTGGCTCCGGATCCTGACCTTCTCACCGGCGAACAACGTGATCCACGTCGAGACGTACTCGCCCTGGCTGGATCAGTTCGAGACCGATGCCGACAGCCGGTTCGACGTGCCGTACGAGATGAGCGCGACGGAGCCATTCGCGATGATCGGATCCGTTCCGTCCGCGAGCGGCGCGGCGAGCCTGATCTGGCCGGGCCTCGTGGCGGCCACGCCGTACGAGTGGCGCGTCACGGTGAGCGATGGACTGGTCACGACGACGGGGCCGACGTGGCGCTTCACCACGCAAACGGCGCCGAACCACACGCTGGCGGTGGACGCGGCTCCACCGGGGGGCGGGACGGTCGCTCCCAGCCCCGTCGGTCCCGTTCACCCCGAGGGAACCCTGGTCCAGGTGACCGCGACCCCGGCCGCGGGCTGGGAGTTCCGAAGCTGGTGCGGCGACGCGTCCGGGTCGTCGAACCCCGTGCCGGTCTCGATGACGCGGAGCAAGTCCGCCGTGGCGATCTTCGCTGAGGTGGGCTCGCCCACCGTCTCGGTCCTCGCGCCGAACGGGGGCGAGACCCTCACCATCGGAGGCGTGACTCAGATCGAGTGGAACGCCACCGACGCGGAGGGTGTGGAGTCGGTCGATGTCCTCCTGTCGAGGAGCGGCCCGGCGGGCCCGTTCGAGGTCCTGGGCACGGCGCCGAACACGGGCAGGTTCACCTGGGCCGTGTCCCATCCGGGCACCCAGAACGCGTTCGTGCAGGTGGTGGCCCACAATCCGGCCGGGGCGAGCCCGTCCCTCTCGGCGTTCGATCGGAGCGACGCGGCATTCACGATCCCGGACGTCGTGACCGGCATCGACGAGGAGGCCGTCACGGAGTTCTCGATGCGCCTGAACTCCAGGAACCCGACCTCGGCCGGAGCGGCGATCGCGTTCGCGCTGCCTCGAGAGGCTCCGGTCCGGATCGACCTGTTCGACGTGAACGGACGTCTCGTCGAGACGGTGGCCGACGCGCTCTATCCGGCGGGGCGCCACTCCGCGCGCTGGTCCGGACACGCGAGAGACGGGAACGCGTCGTCCGGGGTCTATTTCATCCGGCTCCGCACGCCGGGCCACACCGTGACCCGCCGGATCGTCGTGATCCGGTAGCACCACCCTCGAGCTGGCGGAGGACGGCGCCTCGTCGCCGCGTCCTCCGCCAGCGCCTTCCGGCTCCGCCGCCCACCTCGAGCTCCACCGCCGTTGACATCCGCTCCGCCCCGGGGCAACGTGCAGCGTCGACTCACTCCGAATCCTGAACATCGAGGACCCACACGTCATGACCAAGACACGTCTCGAAGCGTTCAGCGACGCCGTGGTCGCGATCATCATCACGATCATGGTCCTGGAGATGAGGGTCCCGCACGGATCGGA
This sequence comes from Candidatus Eisenbacteria bacterium, assembly GCA_035712245.1. GTDB lineage: Bacteria > Eisenbacteria > RBG-16-71-46 > SZUA-252 > SZUA-252 > WS-9. Next base: position 5,136 of record DASTBC010000118.1, on the reverse strand, counting down.
CTGGACGGCTCTCCGGCCGCTCTTCCACCCATTCGTGACGTACGTGCTGAGCTACATCTATCTCGGGATCTACTGGAACAATCACCACCACATGCTCCACGCCACGCACCGCGTGAACGGGCGGATCCTGTGGGCCAACCTCCACCTCCTCTTCTGGCTCTCGCTCGTCCCCTTCGTCACGGGGTGGATGGGCGAGAACAACGTCGCTCCCGAACCGACGGCGCTCTACGGCGTGGTCATGCTGGGGGCCGCGGTCGCCTATACCATTCTTCAGACCACCATCGTGCGGCACCACGGCCCTGACTCGGGACTGGCCCGGGCGCTGGGGCGGGACATGAAGGGCAAGCTCTCGCTGGCGGCGTACGCTCTCGCGATCCCGCTCGCGTTCCTGAACCGCTGGATTTCGGTCGCGATCTACGCGATCGTCGCCATGATGTGGCTGATTCCGGATCCGAGGATCGAGTCGAGAATGAAGGACTGATCGGAAGCGACCGTACGGAAGAGGAGTTCTGCCCGCTCCGGAGCGGGTCGCGAAAACGAATCGGGGGATCCTCGCGGATCCCCCGATCTTGTACCTCCGATTTCGACCGAGCGGGCTATTGCACCGGCTCGATCTTCAGTTCGCCGTTCGTCACGGTGACGTTCAGATGGAGACCGGCCTCGCGGAACCGGGCCTGGAGGGTGCTCGCCAGCTCGGAGTCGCTCATGGACTGAACGTTCGGCACCTCGATCTTCGCCGCCTTGCCGTGCGCCGTCACGTCCGCGATCAGGGTCACCGCGCCGTCCTGGGTCTTCCGCTTCTGGATCTGCACCTTGACCGCGTTCTCGGCGCCGATGGGCGCGCCGTCCTTCGTGAGGACGAGCTGCGGCATCGGCTCATGCGGCTCCGGGGCGGAACCGTCGCTCGTGCGGAGCCGCTCGACCTTGAGGGAGACGTTCCGGCCGCCGTTCGGCACGTCCGACACCGAGACCTCGGCGTTCGGCACGCCGGCCTCGGCCAGCCGCTGACGGATCTCGTTCTCGAGCTCAACCGCGGACTTCCCGTCCACGCTGATCTGGATGATCTGATCCCATGCGTACGCTGCGACCGGGTAGCGGACGCGCTCCTTGTGGGGAGACACGTTCACCGAGGCGCTCACGCCCTTCGACGCCAGCTCGCGAACGAGGCCGCTCGTGACGTCGGCGACGTCGGCCCGCGAGCGCTCGGGAGCGGTGGCGCGCAGGACGAAGCTCATCCCGGCATTTCCCGCCTCGGCCTCGACCGAAACTCCCGCAGCCCCGAGTCGGGACTTCATGTCCTTCGCCACGCCGGTGACCAGCTCCATCTGGAGCCCGCCTCCGGACAGGGTCAGCGCGACGTCGTGTCCGGTCACGCGATCGTAGGAGACCGGGATCACCATCGAAGCCACCAAGAGCACCATCGCCACGGCCGCGGCTGCGACCAGCGGGCGGGTGCGAGTGAAACCGAGAGCCTGCATGAGAATCCTCCTGATTCCGTGGGGTAGGAGGCCCGGATCGGGCCGCATCTTCTGAGCGGCTCGAATCGTCTCGTGAAGCGAAGGGAGATCCTGGTCCTGGGCCCGCACGCTCCGCAGGGCTCCGAGATCCTGGGCGATCCGCTCGTCCAGCTCGGTGTCGCCCATCCCGGGCCGCCGCTCGCCCGCCTCGCGGGCGTCCATCGGTCGGCGTTCCTTCATGAGACCTCTCCTTGCACGGCCAGTCGGCTTCCCCGGCCACGAGTCGTTTCGAGCTCCGTGTGTCGTTCGTACCAGTGCCTCAGCTTCTCGCGGCCGCGGCTGAGCCTCGACTTCACCGCCGAGGCGGTGACGTGCTGCATCTCCGCGACCTCGTCCACCGAGAATCCCTCGATCTCGTGCAGCACGATCGCCTCGCGCTGCTCCGCCGGCAGGGTCGCCAGAGCCCGCTCGGCCCGATCCGCGGCGCGGCGCTCCTCGTCCCCGGGCAGCCCGCTCGGGCCGGCCGGCTCCGATCCGTTCGGGAAGGCCTCTTCCAGAGGTACCGGCATCAGCCGGAGGCGCCTCCGGCCCGACCGGTGCCTCGAGAGGAGGATCGCGAAGAACCAGGCCCGGAACCTGGACTCCTCGCGGAGGCCGTGGAGCTTGTCGAAGGCCCGCACGACCGCCTCCTGGTAGAGGTCGTTCCCCTCGTCGGCCGACCGGCAGAGCCGCCGGGCGGTCGCGAGCGCCTGTGGGTGGATCGGCCCCAGCAGGCTTGTAAGTCGTTGCCAGCGTGATTCTTGTTCGGTGGCCATCGTCCTGCCGATCGGGGATTCGGTTCGGGTACCCATACCGGAGACGCTTGAGGTGCCCCGGAAGTCGCAACAAAGGGAATGGGCGGGGTCAACTGCCCCCGCCCATGCCCAGCCCCGCGCTCGCTTCGCTCGCGCTATTTGGCCTCGGTGATCCGCATCGCGTAGAACGACCGCCACACGAACACGACGGACACGGCGAAGAAGATGGCGGAGAGGAAGCTCGTCATGCCGATGCCCTGCTGGCGGGTCAGCGAGACCGCCAGCTCCACGGCCAGGAGTCCGAACAGGGTGGTGAACTTGATGACCGGGTTCATGGCGACGGACGAGGTGTCCTTGAACGGATCCCCGACGGTGTCCCCGACCACGGTCGCGTCGTGGAGCGGCGTCCCCTTCTCCTTGAGCACCACCTCCACGACCTTCTTGGCGTTGTCCCAGGCGCCGCCCGCGTTCGCCATGAAGATCGCCTGGTAGAGGCCGAACAAGGCGATCGAGACCAGGTAGCCGATGAAGAAGTACGGCTCGATGAAGGCGAAGGCCAGGGTGCCGAAGAACACCGCGAGGAAGATGTTGAACATCCCCTTCTGGGCGTACTGCGTGCAGATCTCCACGACCTTCTTGGAGTCGGCGACGGACGCCTTGGTCGTTCCCTCGAGCTTGATGTTCCGCTTGATGAACTCGACCGCGCGATAGGCGCCGGCCGTGACCGCCTGCGTGGACGCCCCGGTGAACCAGTAGATCACGGCGCCGCCGGCGATCAGGCCCAGCAGGAACGGCGCATGGAGGAGCGAGAGGTTGGCGACGAACTCGGGCTTCAGTCCTTCGGTCAGCGCCACGATGATCGAGAAGATCATCGTGGTCGCCCCGACGACGGCGGTGCCGATGAGCACGGGCTTGGCCGTGGCCTTGAAGGTGTTCCCCGCGCCGTCGTTCTCCTCGAGGTTGTGCTTGGCCTTCTCGAAGTCCACGTCGAACCCGAACTGGGATTTGACCTGCTGCCGGATGCCCGGGATCGTTTCGATCGTCGAGAGCTCGTAGACCGACTGGGCGTTGTCCGTGACCGGGCCGTAGGAATCGACGGCGATCGTCACGGGCCCCATGCCCAGGAATCCGAACGCCACCAGTCCGAACGCGAACACGGCGGGCGCGATCATGATGCTCCCCAGCCCCGCCAGGCTCACCCCGTAGGCGAGGGCCATGAGGACGAGGATCCCGAGCCCGAGCCAGTACGCGCTGAAGTTGCCCGCGACGAGGCCCGACAGGATGTTCAGCGACGCACCGCCTTCCCTGGAGGACGTCACGACCTCGGCCACGTGCTTGGAGTTCATCGAGGTGAAGATCTTCACGAGCTCGGGGATCACGGCGCCGGCCAGCGTGCCGCAGGTGATGACGGTGGAGAGCTTCCACCAGAGCGAGCCGTCCCCGAGGGTCGGGATCAGGACGTACGAGACCGCGTAGGTGAGCGCGATCGACACGAACGAGGTGAGCCAGACGAGCCGCGTCAGGGGATGCTCGAAGTCCATCTTGTCGGCGTTCTGGTACTGGTTCTTGCTGACCATCTCGTTCACCTGGTACGAGAGACCGCTCGCGATCACCATCATGACGCGCATGACGAAGATCCAGACGAGGAGCTGCACCTGGACCGTCGGGTCCGCCACGGCCAGCAGGATGAACGAGATGAGCGCCACACCCGTGACCCCGTAGGTCTCGAACCCGTCGGCCGACGGACCCACCGAATCGCCGGCGTTGTCGCCGGTGCAGTCGGCGATCACTCCCGGGTTCCGCGCGTCGTCCTCCTTGATCTTGAAGACGATCTTCATGAGGTCGGACCCGATGTCCGCGATCTTCGTGAAGATCCCGCCCGCGATTCGCAGCGCGGCCGCTCCCAGCGACTCGCCGATCGCGAATCCGATGAAGCACGGACCCGCGAGGTCTCCGGGGATGAACAGGAGGATGATGAGCATGATGAGGAGCTCGACCGAGATGAGCGCCATGCCGATGCTCATGCCGGCCCGGAGCGGAATCGCGTAGCAGTTGTAGGGCTTCCCGGTGAGCGCCGCGAACGCGGTCCGGGAGTTGGCCAGCGTGTTGATGCGGATGCCGAACCAGGCGACGCTGTAGCTCCCCGCCATGCCCACGAGGCTGAAGAAGAGGATGACCGCCACCTTGAACGGCGGGAAGCCCCGCACGATGTTGCCGGCCTCGTCCACGCCGGTGACCGCGAGCCATCCGAAATAGACCAGCACGATCGCGCCGATGAATGCCCAGAGGAGGATCAGGAACTTGCCCTGCTGGAAGAGGTAGGTCTTGCAGGTCTCGTAGATGAGCTCCGAGATCTCCCGCATCGACTCGTGAACCGGCAGGCTTCGGATCTTCGCGTAGGCGGCGATGCCGAAGAACATGCCCAGCACGCAGACCAGGAGCCCGAAGAGGAGGAGGGTGTGGCCGTTCATGCCTCCCGCGAAGGTCACCGTGCTGAGGTCGGGCAGCATGAGGTTGGCTTCCCCGCCGTGGTGGGCGCTGCCCGCCTCCGGATGGACGCCCTCCTGTGCCAGCGCGGATGCGGGGCCCGGTCCGGGTCCGAAGGCCGCGAGCGCGCAGAGCGCCGTCACGAGTAGGGTCGTCAGAATCGTGCGTCCACTGGTCCAGTCTCCCAGCATCGTCTCTCCTCTATTGGGGATCGTGGGTCACGTGGGGTTGGCCGCCCGTGGAGGCCACGGACGCTTCATCGCCCTGCAAACTACGAAAGCTGCGCGAGAGCATAGGTTTATAGCAGGTGCCGCCGGGTTTGTCGAGGCCGGGTTGATCACTCCCCGAACGGCCCCGGCCGGGGCGGGGCCGGCTCCGACCCGGGGTGCAATGGGGCC
>DASTBC010000117.1 GCA_035712245.1 Candidatus Eisenbacteria bacterium | reverse complement strand
TGGCGTAGGTGTGCGTCTGCGATTTTGAGAAGCGCCGGCGCGACCCGGATCCGCCGGCTCGGAGCGCCTTCACCCCGCACGACCTTCACACGCTCCGCGAGCTCAGGTGGCGGCTGACCGCGCCGCCAGATTGTCTGTCACCAGCGTCGATCCCTGTGACATGAGGATGTGACGGCCGCGAGGCGCCGGAAGTCCCGGCGGGTGGGTGGCCGCGCGTCGCAGGGAGGTCGGAGATGGCACCGCAAGATTCCATAGTCCCCGCTCAGGAACCACGATCGCCTGCACTGGTCTCCGTGGACGGGCGCACCTATCCGCTGCGCTCCGCCCATGTTCGCGGCCGCGCCGAGGGCGGGCTCGCCCAGACCACGGTCGTCCAGGTGTTCACGAACCCCCACGCCGAGCCGCTCGAGGTCCTCTACACCATGCCGCTTCCCGCCGACGGCGCGGTGCTCGGCTACACGGTCCGGATCGGCGAGCGCGTGATCCGGGGTGAGATCCGGCCCCGGGAAGAGGCCGAGGCCGAGTACAAGAAGGCTCTCTACCAAGGCCGCTCGGCGGGGCTGCTCGAGCAGGACCGGGCCGACACCTTCCAGCAGCGGCTCGGGAACGTGCCGCCGCACATGGACGTCCAGGTCGAGATCGACGTGCTCCATCCGCTTGCGTTCCTCGCGGCGGTGGACGCGAACGGCCCACTCTGGGAGTACCGCTTCCCGACGGTCGTGAGCGTGCGCTACGAAGGAGCCCCGGGGCGGGTCACGGACAAGGACCGCCTCGACATCGACCGCGCCGAAGCGGCCGAAACCGGCGGAATCCCCACGCGATTCGACGTGAGCCTGACGGTCGTGGATGACGTGATCGCGAACGGCGGAATCGTCTCGCCGAGCCACCAGCTCCACTGCGTCGCGAACGCGACGGGCGTGCACGTCACGCTTCCCGAGGACGCCCGTCTCGACCGGGACTTGGTCCTCCACTGGCCGGCCGCGCTCGAGGACGTGGGCGTCAAACTGGTCGAGGGCAGGGGACTGCCGGGAGACGACGGCCGCTACGCGCTCCTCACGATCACGCCTCCCAAGCGCGCGCACGCTTCGTTCCCGCGCGACCTCACCATCCTCGTCGACGCGAGCGGATCCATGAGCGGGGAGCCGCTCGACACCGCGAAACAGATCGTCACGGGAATCCTGGAGAGCCTCGTGCCGGAGGATCGCTTCGAGATCATCGCCTTCGCGAGCAAGCCGGAGAAGCTGACGCGCGGCATGGAGTCCGCGTCGCCCAAGGCCGTCGCGGGCGCGATCCGTAAGGTGCGCGCGCTTCGGGCAGACGGCGGGACGGAGATGCTCGACGCCATGACCAAGGCGCTGGCGCCGCTTCGCCGGAACTCGCAGCGACAGATCGTGCTCGTGACGGACGGGCAGGTCGGCTTCGAGGACGAGGTCACGGCGAGCCTGGGACCGCAGGTCCCTTCGGGCGTGCGCGTGCACGCGATCGGGATCGGCCACGCGGTGAACCGCACGCTCACGTCGCTCGTCGCGAGGGCGGGGCGAGGCGTCGAGCTGATCGCAGCCGGCATGGCGAACGCCGACGAGATGGCGCGTCGCATCCGGACCGCGACCGTCCGGCCGGTCCTCACGGACCTTCACGTCGGCGGCTCGGCGCTCGTGGGCATCGCGCCGGCGCGCCCCAGGGATGTCTACGCGGGGCAGCCGCTCGTCCTGGCGCTGGAGCTGAAGCCGGAAGGCGGGACGCTCGAGGTCCAGGGGGCGCTGGCGGGGTCGAACGAGACGTGGGTCTGGCGCACGGACGTCGGCGCGACCTCCCAGGCTTCGGCGAACCGCAGTTCCACGCCCCTGGAAGCCGCCGCACACGGAACCACGCTTCCGATCGGCGCCCTCTACGGCCGCGAGGCGATCGCGGACGCGGAGACCTTCACGCACGCATCGTTGGCACGGAAGCACGGCTTGTCCTATGACCACAGGCTGCTCGACCCCGAGATCGAGCGCCTCGGCATGCGGCACCGGATCACGAGCCGCCGCACGAGCCTAGTCGCGATCGCGGAGGAGCCATCGGTGGATCCGCTCCAGCCGAGGCGGAGGGAGAAGCTGGTGTTGGAGATTCCGTACGGGGTTTCCGCGGAAGGGCTCGGTCTGGAAGGGTCCCGCGCCTTCGCGAAGCGGTTGGCCGATTCTGCGCATCTCGTCCGCAGCGCAACCCCGGTGTTCGGGCAGACGGAGGATTCACTGGAGCGATACATGTA
>DASTBC010000116.1 GCA_035712245.1 Candidatus Eisenbacteria bacterium | reverse complement strand
ACGGCTCGTGGTTGGGATTCCACGAGAGGGCCTGGTTGTAGCACTTGATGGCCTCGGCCCTTCGGCCCGCGAGGAGGTGCACCTCGCCCAGGTTGTGGTAGTGCTCCGGGCGGTGATACTCCGCCTCGAGCGCCCGCCGGCAGAGCTGCTCGGCCTCACCGAACTTCCTCTGGGCGTGCGCCACGGCGACCCCCAGATAGCTCAGGTACCCCTTGGAATTCGGCTCGAGCATCACCGCTTCCTGGAAGTGGACGAGGGCGTCTCCGTACCGGCACGCGTACATCATCCGGACTCCGGTCTGGAAGTGTTCGCGACCGATGGCGCCGACGACGGCGAGCTGCTTCTGGCGTCGCTGCTTGGGCGTGATCATGCGGGGTGATCTCCTGGAGGGTTCCTGGGCGCCCTTTCGCTCCGCAAGGGCCGTGCCCGAAGGGGCCGGTCATTTTCTGAAAACCCCACTCTCCAACCTGCATCTAAATCATCGATTACAGTGCATGCCTCAAGCGGCACGGAGGCCACGGCGGCCGTTGCCCCCGGGATCGTGCGGAACAAGAGTCTTGCCGCTAGCGATTTGCGTCCTGTATCGTGCGAGTAACGACGAAGGGCAGTACTCCCACCGAGGTTACGAGGTAGATGGCGTCCGCTACCATCACGCTGCCCAAGGCGACGACAGTCGCCGAGGGATTCTTCCGTCCCGCCCTGTTCATTCCCGAGCTTCGCACCAGGAGAAAATCAGCCGTACTGGAAGAGCTGGCCCATGCGCTGGCGGGAGGCGGGGCCACGCAGCACCCCGAGGCAATCTTGGCGTTACTCCGGCAGAGGGAAGCCCTGGGGAGCACGGGCATCGGCAAGGGCGTCGCGGTGCCGCACGCCCGCTCCACCTTGATCACCGAGCGCGTGGTTCTCCTGGCCCGGTCCAAGAAGGGGGTCGAGTTCGAGGCCGTGGACGGCACCCCCGTGCACCTGATCTTCCTGATCGTGGCTCCGCCGGTCGAGCCCGACCCCGTGTATCTCAAGCTCTTGGCCGAGATCGTCCACTCCGTCCGCCTCGCGCGGGTGCGCCAGAAGCTCCTCGACGCGCCCTCGTTCGAAGCCGCCAAGGAGGTGCTTCGTGCTGCCGCCGTTGCCTGATCAGCTCCAGACGTTGGTCCAGCTCCAGGACATCGACCTCATGATCCGGGAGGTGAGAAACCCCGAGATCGCCATTCACGAGGAGCGCCTCGGGTTCCCCATCGGAAACGTGAAGGCGCTCGAGCGCACCCGCGAGCGGCTGGCCAGCCGGCTGGACGAGCAGCTCCTCCGGACCTACGAGCGGGTGAGCCGCAAGTCGCCACGGGTGGTCGTGCGGGTCGAGGGAGGGGTCTGCCAGGGGTGCCGGATGAGCCTCCCGACCTCCTCGGCTTCTCGGAACCCTCCGGCCACAAGTCTTGAAAACTGCCAGAACTGCGGGCGAATCCTCTACCGACTTTAGAACCTCGGGCGGATCGGTTATACTGGAAGTACGGCGGAGCGCCCGAGGGGGGCCCGCGCCGGAACCCGAATCCGAGGTCCGACTCCCGTGGCTCGCATCGTCCTTGCCGCAATCCTCACGCTCTCGTTCTGCGCCGTCCTCACCCCGTTCCTGAAAGCCCAGCCGGAGACCGCCGGCGGTCCGGACCGTGTCGTGGGCCCGACCCAGATCCTCTACATGGACGCCGACACCGTGTACTTCCTCCGTTCGAAGGAGTGGTGGTCGAACGCGGTGCCGCATCGCGAGAAGCTCCTTCTCCACGGGCTCCGCATGAGGTACTGGCGGGACCGCCTGCCCGTGGACATGCGGATCGTGTTCGACGAGCTCGGCTACCCGACGGGCCGTGTCCTCCACACGCCGATCGGGCACACGGAGGAGTGGTGGTATTACGGGGCGCTCTCGTCCCCGCTTCGATTCCGTGACGGAGTCCTCCTCGACCGCGATCGCTTCGACCGGCTCCGCTCGTCACGGTAATTTCCGTCCCGACGGCGCGCCCCGTCGTCTAGAATCCGATCGTGTCAGGCTCTCGGTTTCCCTGGTTTCCGGTTCTCGTTCTGGCCGTCACGATGGTCTGGGCGGCGGGTGGAAGCGGCGCCTCGCCCTCGCGCGGCGCGATCGCGTGGGACGCTCCGACGATCCTGGCTCAGGTGACGCCGCCGGGGGGCACGGACGAGGGAGGGGAGGATGAGGAGGAACAGGAATTCCAGCCCTCGGACACGCTGGGTGTCGAGGAGGGTGAGCCGCTGAATCCCGATACCACACAGGCCCCTCCGTCCGTTCCGCCGCCGCTGCAGCAGGCGACGCCGGCGGAGACGCTGCGCTCCGCGGCCCCGGATCCCTCGACCGCGCCTCTCGACACGCTGCAGGGCACGCCGGGGTACGTACCCCTGCCTCCCGACTCCGCGGCCGCGGCGGCCACGGATTCCGCGGCCAAGGAGACGCTCTTCGTCGCGCAGCCGAAACCCCAGCCGCAGACCCCGAAGCCGTCGCCGTCGCCCACGCCCGCGAAGGAACCGAAGGTGCGCAAGGGCATCCTCGGCGTTCATCCCATCGCGATTCTCCTGGGCCTCGCCGCGCTGCACTACTTCGTGACGAAGTCGGCGGGCGACTGATGCGCGCGAGGCAGGCTCCGCACGCGAGTGGAGTGTCGCTGCGCGTCCGCTGGTCCCCGGCGGACTTTCCGCTCCGCGGGCCCGCGGAGGCCGTGCTCCGCGAGTGCGTGCGCGAGCTGGGACTCGCGGGAGTCGTGCACGACCTGTCGGTCTCCGTGGATCTCCGGAACCGGGACGATCACGCCTACATCGAGTGGAACACGCACGATCATCGCGCGGCGCGGCTCTGGTTCGCGCTCGGGAACTTCGTCACGGTGGAGCGGAGGCGCACGTGGTCGCGCACGTGGTCGCGGCGTCCGGGCGCGCCCCCGCTCGAGCCCCGCCACTTCTCGGCGCGGAGCTTCGCCGAGGGGTGCCTGCACGAGCTCTGCCACTTGAAGGACGATCACGAATCCGGCGTCGATCTCTCGGGGCACCCCGAGCGGGACCGGGAGGCGTTGAACGAGCTCTGGAACGTCTGGATCGACGGCAGGCTGAACCGCCGCGGGCTTCCCGCCATCTCGCGCGCCGAGCGGCGGCGCGTGTTCGCCCGGACGCTGGGGCGGGCGCCGCGTTACGACGCGGTCGGGGAGCGCATCTTCCGCGCGCTGTGGCGGTCCGACCACCTCGGCCCGCGGGAGCTCCGGGCGTACCTGAACGAGCTCCAGGGGCCTTCGGCGCGATCCATCACACCCACTTCCCGACGGAGGCGATGAGCGGCGAGGCCACGCTCCCCACGACGACGCGCACCGAGATCGACCGGCTTCGCTATCTCGTGCGAGCGTCCCGGGAGCTCGCGCTCCTCAAGCGGGACGCGCTCGTGCGGCGCGCGCGCGATCTCCTGCTCGGCGCCGGGAGCTTCACCGAGTTCTCGCTCTGGGTGCTCGATCCGCGCACCGAGGTCCTCTATCCCTGGGCGCTCTGGAACACGCCCGTCGTCGGACGCCGGCCGCGGATCCAGGTGGGTCAGGGCGTCGCCGGGCAGGCGTGCGCCGAGGACGCCCCCGTGTACTACGAAGGGGAGATCTCCGAATCCGCCTACGTGCGCGAGGAGTGGGGCGGCCGCCCGCGGAGCGAGATCCAGGGAGTGCTGACGCTGCCGCTGCGCCGCGGCACGGAGCCCCTGGGCGTGGTCGTGCTCGTGAAGCCCGACCGCGACGCGCCGCCTCCCGAGGAGATCGAGTTCCTCGGCGAGGTCGGCGCGCAGCTCGCGATCGCGCTCGGGAACGCGCGGCTCTTCTCCGAGGCCATGCGCGAGAAGGTCGAGAACCAGCTCCTCCTCGAGCTGACGACGCAGATCTCGGGGAGCCTGGAGATGAACCGGCTCCTCGAGCAGATCCTGGACCTCGTCTTCCAGGTCGTGCGCTACGACGCCGCCGGGATCTACCTCGTCGACAAGAAGACCCAGTGGATCCGCGAGCAGACGATCCGCGGGTACGAGCCCGGGCGCGACGAGGCGATGCAGCTCAAGGTGGGGAAGGGCCTGATCGGATGGGCCGTGAAGACCGGCCAGGGCGTGATCGTGTCGGACGTCCTGACCGATCCGCGCTACATCACCGCTCGCGACTCGACCCGGAGCGAGATGGTCGCGCCGATCCGGATCGGCGCCGAGGTGATCGGCGCCTTCAATCTCGAGAGCGACGAGACCGACGCGTACGAGTCCGAGGACATGCACCTGTTGACCGCGTTCGCCTCACAGGCGGCGGTCGCGATCGAGCGGACGCGGCTCCACGAGGAAGTGCTGGAGAAGCGCCGCCTCGAGGAAGAGGTGACGATCGGGCAGCGGATCCAGCGCACGTTCCTCCCCGAGCGGAATCCCGAGCTGCCCCACTTCGACATCGCCGGCGCGAACTACTCGAGCGATCTCGTCGGAGGCGACTACTACGATTTCATCCGGATCGCCGACCAGCACTTGGGGATCGTGGTGGGCGACGTGTCCGGGAAGGGCATTCCCGCCGCCCTGATCATGGCCTCGTTCCGCGCTTCGTTGATCGCGGAGATCCGCAACAACTACGCGATCCGGACCGTGTTCACGAAGGTGAACCGGTTGTTGTGGGAGAGTGTCGAGCCGGATCGGTTCGTGACCGCGATGTACGGCGTGCTGGACGTGGACGCGCGACGGTTCACGTACGTGAACGCCGGGCACAATCCCGCGTTCCTCTACCGCAGAGCGGAAGACCGGTTCGACCAGCTGGACGCCACCGGGCCCCTGCTCGGGACGCTCGAGACCGCGACGTACAAGGAGCGCCACGCCGAGATCCCGGCCGGCGACATCCTGGTCCTCTACACGGACGGGGTCACCGAGGCCATGAACGGGGCGGGGGAGTTCTTCGGGGAGGACCGGCTCCGGAACGTGATCCGGGAGCGGAAGGGGGATCCCGCCGCGCTCATCGTGAGGGCGATCTGGGATGCGGTCCGGGGGTTCCGCGACCGGGAGCAGCACGACGACCTGACCCTGGTGGTGGTGAAGGGGACGCCGGCGTGAGCGAGCGCGGTTCCCGGGGACGGTAGCTTGAGGCGAAGCACGAGCCGCGTTCAGGAACGGAAACGGGCGGCATCGCTTGGCGACGCCGCCCGTCGATCGAAATGGAAGTTCCCCGCGAAAACCGTTACCCAGATAACCCGTTTGAGGCCCAAAAAACCCACCGGCGAACGCCGGGTCGAGCCATCCGGGAACACGCGAGTTACAGGGAACTTCACACCCTGTTCGCTCGACTACTTAGACTCTGCGAGTTGAAAAAAGTTCCTGGCGGGCGGGGACCCTGCTCAATTACGAGAGATATTATAGCTAAGTTCCTGGGGAGAAGTCAATTGGAATTGTGGATAACCGGGCCGGGACGCCGTTCCCCTCGATCTCTGGGCTCCTGATAAACTAGTCGCGCCCACCCAGATAGACGTGCCGGAGTGGTGAAACTGGCAGACGCGCGGGACTCAAAATCCCGTGGGAGCAATCCCGTGGGGGTTCGATTCCCCCCTCCGGCACCAACTTATGCGGTCTGCTCTTTAGGGCGGTTTCACTGGGTGCCCGAACGGGTGCCCGAACTCGCTTGGCTCCCCTCCTCTGGATGACCGCTTGGGCCCGCGATGACAGGGGAGACGGAGCGCGCTCTCTGAGGCTGAGGACTTCCTCCGGGATCTTCTCCAGCCCGGGCTCCTCGTCGCGGCCAAGGAGGTACTTGCGGCAGGCGACGCCGCAGAGGTTTCACGGAACACGCTGAGGCGGGCGAAAGCCGCGATCGGGGCCCGGGTCGTCAAGGTCGGGCTCTCCGGGGGCTGGTCGTGGACCCTAGGGCCCGAAGATACCCAACACGCACGCATGGGTATCTTCGGTACCGGCGCAGTTTCCTTGGGCACCTTCGAAGATGCCCACCACACGAACGGCGAGGCGTGGGAGGTGCTGCCACGAGCACCTACCTTAGCCTTGTCGACCACCCGGAGCCCACCCCGGACCGGCTTCT
>DASTBC010000115.1 GCA_035712245.1 Candidatus Eisenbacteria bacterium | reverse complement strand
CGATGCCCCCCGCCGCGGCGACCGGAACGGACAGCGCGTCGACGAGCTGGGGGATCAGCGCGAACGTGGTGATCTCGTCCACGCCGTTGTGTCCGCCGGCTTCGGTTCCCTCGCCGATCACGATGTGCGCGCCCGCGTCCTCCGCCTTTCGCCCGTGCTTCACGCTCGGCACCACGTGGATCCAGGTCGTCCCGGCCTCGCGGATTCGCGGCCCCAGGATCGCGGGATTCCCGGCGCTCGTGATCACGATCCGGATTCCCTCGTCGAGCGTGACCGACAGGAGCTCGGCGGCGTCGCCGCGGAGCATGGGGATGTTCACGGCGAGCGTGTTCCGGGTGAGCGCGCGCGCCTTCCGGATCTGCTCGCGCAGGAAGTCGGGCTTCATGCTCGCCGAGCCGATCGTGCCGAGGATGCCCGCCTCGGCGCACGCGGCCGCGAGCCGGTACCCCGAGGCCCAGATCATCCCAGCCTGCAGGATCGGATAGCGGATGCCGAGGATGTCGGAGACGCGGGTCGAGATCCGCTCGATCACGCGGGCTCCGGCCGCCAGGGCTCGATGGCGCGCTGGCGGAGGAGCGCGTCCGCGAGCACGAGACACGTCATCGCCTCGACCACGGGAACGACGCGTGGACAGAGGCACGGGTCGTGGCGTCCCTCGACCGTGAGGTCGCGCTCCTCGCCGGCCACGTCCACGGTCTTCTGCGAGACCGCGATCGAGGACGGCGGCTTCACCGCGACGCGACAGACGATGGGCTCGCCCGTCGAGATCCCGCCGAGAATGCCGCCGGCGCGATTCGAGGCGAACCCCCCCGCCGTCATGGGATCGTTCATCTGGGATCCCCGCAGGCGCGCGGCGGCGAATCCCTCGCCGACCTCGAATCCCTTCACGGCGCCGATCGACAGGAGCCCCGCGGCGAGCGAGGCCTCGAGCTTGTCCATGACGGGATCGCCGAGCCCTGCCGGGACACCCGTCGCGACGACCTCCACCACGCCGCCCAGCGAATCGCCCGCCTCGCGCACGGCGAGGATCGCGCGCTCCATCTCCGCGGCGACCGCGCGGTCGGGGCAGCGCACGGGATTCTCCTCCGCGGTGTCCCAGTCGCGCTCCTTCGCGATGAGGTCTCCGACCTGCACCGTGCCGGCCCGCACGAGGCATCCCTCTCCTTCGAGGATGCGGCGCGCCACGGCGCCGGCCGCCACGCGCGCGACCGTCTCACGTCCGGACGCGCGCCCGCTTCCGCGGTGGTCGCGCACCCCGTACTTCTTCCAGTAGGTGAAGTCCGCGTGACCCGGGCGGAAGACGTCCTTGAGTGTCGAGTAGTCCTTCGGCCGCGCGTCCACGCTCCGGACCATCATCGCGATCGAGGCGCCCGTCGTGACGCCTTCGAAGAGACCGGAGAGGATCTCCACCCGGTCGGGCTCCTGCCGCTGCGTCGTGACCGCGCTCTGGCCGGGGCGGCGGCGGTCGAGGTCCCGCTGCACCGACGCTTCGTCCAGCGGGATCCCCGGGGGACACCCGTCGAGGATCACGCCGACCGCCGGACCGTGGCTCTCGCCGAACGTCGTGATGGTGAGGAACCGTCCGAACGTGCTGCTCACCGGCGGCGGGTCTTCGGCTTCTTCACCGGCGCGGGGCTCCGGCGCGCCGCGCGCGAAGGCGAGGACGCGAGCTTCGAGCCCTCCTCGATCACGCGCTCGGCGGTCGGATAGGCCCGCTCCCGCCACGCCTGCTGCCGTCGCGCCATCCGCTCGAGGTTCCACAGGTACGTGGGGCGGAACTTCTGGCGCGCCTCGGGAATGACCGCCTGGACCCGCATCCAGACGAAGAGGCCTTCGCCCTGGGTGTCGAAGAAGAGATCCTCGTCGAGGATCCCGAGGTTGACGAAGTTGGCCACCATCTCCCAGTACGACGTGACCATGCGGAAGTAGCGGTCCGGATCGCTTCCGCTCAGGTATCCGACCTCGTCCCAGGTCTTCGCCGCGAACTCGTGCATGACGTACGCGCGCGCGCGGCGCATCTCGGGCTCGCGGCGCATCTCGAAGAGTCTCAGGATCAGGTCGGCCTGCTCGACGGTCGGCTTCGGCATCGGTCCTCCTTGCGATTGGGAGCGGCCATTCTGGGTCCGGTGTCGGCGGTTGTCAAACCGGCCCGGGTCCGCGTACGCTGCGTCGATGCGCTATCGCGTGTACACGGACGGAGCCGCGCGTGGAAACCCCGGCCCGGCGGCCATCGGGATCGTGGTCGAGGACGAGACCGGGCGGACCGTCTACGAGTCCAGTCGAACCATCGGGGTCCGGACGAACAACGAGGCCGAGTATCTCGCCCTCATCGCCGCCCTCCAGTACCTCAAGGAGTCGCGGATCACGAGCGCCGACTTCCACCTCGACAGCGAGCTCGTCGTTCGCCAGATCCTGGGCCAGTACCGGGTGAAGGAGCCGCGCCTCCAGTCCCTCCACGGCCAGGCCGTGATGCTCCTGAACGCGGTGCCGACGCGCACGATCCGCCATGTCCCCCGAGCCCGGAACGCGCGCGCGGACGAGCTGGCGAACGAGGCACTCGACGCCGAGGGCACGGCGCCACCGGCCGGGTCGGAAGGGCCGCGAGGGGAGTAGCATGGAGTCATGGATCTCCGCGCGATGACCGGTCGGGGGACCTGCGATCCGGCCGTCTGGGTGCTCGTCGTCTTCGTCGTCGCCTCGGTGGACGGCTGCGCGAAGAGCCGGGAGGAGACGGTGCGCCAGGAGATCCAGGCCCAGATCGACAAGAACCTCGCGGCGCGCGCGTCCCGGGACTCCTCCGGGTTCTGGTCCATCTTCACCCACGACTACCGCTATCGCGCCTACGACGGGGAGGTCGTGACCCGCGAGGAGGCGGCGCGGGGATTCCTCCAGAGCCTCGCGAGCGAGGTCCCCGGAAGCACGCGGACCCGGATCACGATCGACAGCCTGTTCGTGTCCGGCGACACGGCCATCGTCTACACGAAGCAGCACTACGCGCGCTCGCAGCGCTCCGGTGACTCGACCCAGCACGAGCTCGTCACGAACGTGGGGCACCGCGAGCGGTGGGTGCGGACGCCGGAGGGATGGAAGGTGCGCTACCTCGAGGAGATCTCCGAGGGTCCGTTCACCATGGACGGGCACCCGATCGAGGTCGACTCGCAGGGGCGGAGGTTCACGCGGGCCTTCTGGGAAGGAGGCGTGGACTCGCTTCGCGCCGCGTACCGGAAGTTTCGTGCGGCGCGGCCCGACGCGGTTCCGTTCGAGGAGGGGACCCTGAACGACCTCGGATACCGGCTCCTCGCGGCCGGCCGTATTCCGGACGCGATCGGCGTGTTCGAGCTGAACGTCGAGGCCTATCCGGCCTCGTCGAACGTCTACGACAGCCTCGGCGAGGCGTACCTCCTGGCGGGCGATCGCGTCTCGGCCGTGCGCAACTATCGCCGCTCGCTGGAGATCAATCCCGAGAACCAGAACGCGATTCGCATGCTGGAGCAGCTCGGGCATTTGTGAGCGAGGGGGGATCCGTGGTCGACCTGAATCCGCACCAGCAGCAGATGGCGGACGAATCGATGGTTCGGAACCTGGAGGCCCAGGCGAAGGCGATCTGGCCTCAGGAATCGGAGCTGATCCGCCGGTACGGCCTGGCGCCGGACATCCGGATCCTCGACGCGGGAGCGGGCACGGGGGAAGGCGCCTCCCGGCTGGCGGAGCTGTTTCCGCGCTCCACGGTGCTGGGGGTGGACATCCTGGACCATCATCTCGAGCTGGCGAGGAACCGGTACCGCCGGCTCGCGGACCGGCTCACGTTCGAGCATCGGAGCATCTACGAGCTGGGGCTTCCGGACGCGTCGTTCGATCTCGTGACGTGCCGGCACGTGATCCACTCGATTCCGTATCCGGATCGCGTGCTCGCGGAGCTTCGCCGCGTGACGAAGCCGGGAGGCAGGCTGCACCTCATCCCGGAGGACTACGGGATGCTCCACTTCCAGAAGAGCGCCTCGGTGAACCCCGACGAGTTCTGGCACGAGGCGCCGGCCCGGTTCGGCGAGACGACGAACACGGATCTCTTCGTGGGGCGGAACACGTACTCGATCCTCGCGGGCCTGGGCGTCGCGGACATCACGGTGGACTACGTGATCGTGGACACCCTGCGCGTGCCCCGGGAGACGTTCGCGAGCATCCTGACCGCGTGGCGGGACGGATATGCCGAGGTGTCGAGCGAGGTGACGCGGTTCACGAAGGAGCAGGCGGTCGCGTTCTTCGATCAGATGATCGCGAACATCCGCGATCCGAAGGGATACGCCGTCTGGATGGTCCCGGTGGTCGGAGCGCGCGTTCCCTAGGGTCCGAGCGGAAGGTCGCTAGACCCGCTTCGCGATGCGGTTCGCCTGGACGCCCTTGATTCCCCGCGCGTCTCTCTCTAAGCTCCCGCATCGTAACAGGCAGGCTCATCGGGCGTCCGGAGTGCCACAGGCGGCCGCGGGCCGCGCGTGCGCGGCCTGAGGAAAGTCCGAGCTCCACAGGGCAGGGTGCTGGGTAACCCCCAGCGGGAGCGATCCCAGGGAAAGTGCAACAGAAAGCAAACCGCCTCGGGGCGAAAGCCCCGCGGTAAGGGTGAAACGGTGCGGTAAGAGCGCACCAGCGGAGGCGGCGACGCCTCCGGCTCGGTAAACCCCACCCGGAGAAAGACCAAATAGGGGACGAGAGGTGGCCCGCCTCGCTCGAGTCCCGGGTAGGTCGCTTGAGGCGCGCGGCAACGCGCGTCCCAGAGAAATGGTCGCCACGGAGCAATCCGACAGAACTCGGCTTATGAGGCACTCCGGCATGACCCGATGGAACCCGTGAGCACGCCCGCCCAGTCCGCCGCCGGTGCGGCGGCGGGCGCGCGTCCGGCATCCCTCCGCATCGGTCCCTACACGGTCCACTTCCTCTCGGGCGGCCGCTTCCGCCTCGACGGCGGGGCGATGTTCGGCGTCGTCCCGAAGGTGCTCTGGGAACGCGTCGCTCCGGCCGACGAGCGGAACCGGATCCGCATGCGCATGACGTGTCTCCTGATCGAGGGAAACGGGAAGCGCGTGCTGGTCGACGCGGGCGCGGGCACGAAGTCGGATCCGAAGTTCCGGGACATCTACGCGATCGAGCGCCCCGAGGCACTCCTCGAGGATCTCGCGTCGGCCGGATACCGGCCCGAGGACGTGACGGACGTGGCGCTGACGCACCTGCACTTCGATCACTGCGGCGGCGGCACGAGCAAGGGAGAGAACGGCGTCGTGCGCGCGACGTTCCCGAACGCGCGGTACTTCGCGCGCAGGCAGGAATGGGACGACGCGCACCACGCGAACGAGCGAAACCGGGCCTCCTACCTGAGCGACAACTACGACCCGCTCGAAGCCACGGGACAGCTCACGATCCACGAGGACGACCTCGAGATCCTGCCCGGGGTCTGGATGAAGTGCCTCCCGGGGCACACGCTCGGGCACCAGGGGACCTTCTTCGACATCCCGGGCGAGCGCGCGCTCTACACGGTGGATCTCGTGCCCACGGCGGCGCACCTCCCGCTTCCGTTCATCATGGGCTACGACCTCTATCCCGTGACCACGCTCGAGACGAAGCGCGCGATCCTGCGCGAGGCGACGCGCGAGGGCTGGCTCCTCCTCTTCGAGCACGATCCCGACCACCACGCCATCCGCGTTTCCGGCACCGAGCAGAAGGTTCAGTTCGAAAAGGTGGCTTGACACCCCCACCGCCAACTCCCTATCCTGCCGCACTTAGCACCTTTTTTCACGAACTCGCCTCGGATCGGTTCGCCGGGGGCGGGAAACCGTCCCACGGGGCGCCACGACAGGGAGCTGGGTGAGTCCGGTCGACCCGAACAGCACAGCCGCCTTCATCCCCATCCTCATGATGGTGATCGTCGCGACGGGCTTCGCCCTCGGCAGCATCGCGGCGTCGCACTATCTCGGCAGGCGCGTGAACTACCCGGCCAAGCTCATGCCGTACGAATGCGGCGTGACCCCCGTCGGGAACGCGCGGGAGCGCTTCCACACGCGCTTCTACATGATCGCGATGCTCTTCATCGTGTTCGATATCGAGACCGTGTTCCTCTACCCGTGGGCCGTGGTGTACGGACAGCTGGGGCTCTTCGGTTTGATCGAGATGGGGATCTTCGTGGCCATCCTGCTCGCGGGGCTCGTCTACGTGTGGGGGAAGGGGGCGCTCGAGTGGGATTGATCCCGAGTCTCGAGGATCTCGAGCCGCTCACGCCCGACCAGCAGAGGGTCGTCGACTTCTTCCGCGGGAAGCTCGGGGACGGCGTCCTTCGCGAGCGCTCGTTCCGGAGGCAGCTCTCGATCTGGATCCACCGCGAGCGGATCCTGGACGCCCTCCGCCTGGCGCGCGAGGCGACGGAGCTCGACTGCGAGCTCCTCACCGATCTCTGCGGCGTGGACCTCCTCGGGCACCAGGCCGAAGGGGAGCCCCGGTTCGAGATCGTCTACAACCTCTACAGCCTCCGCCACAACCGGCGGTTCTTCCTCAAGACCGGCGTCGACGACGGGCAGACGGTGCCGACCGCGACGGGGATCTGGCCGGGCGCCAATTACATGGAGCGCGAGGTCTACGACATGCTCGGCGTGATCTTCGACGGACACCCGAATCTGGAGCGGATCCTCACGCCCGACGGTTGGCTCGGACATCCGCATCGCAAGGATTTCCCGACCATGTCCGACCAGTTCCCGAACGTGGAGAACTAGGGACCGGTGCTCTCCGAACAGGCGCGGAAGCGGATCCAGGACCTCCGGCAGGTCTACGAGACCAACCAGTCCGCCTTGATCCCGGCGCTGCACGTCGCCCAGGAGGACCAGGGCTGGCTGAGCCCCGAGACGCAGCTCGAGGTGGCGCAGCTCCTCGAGGTCACGCCGCAGGAGGTGCGCGGCGTCGTGACCTTCTACACGATGTTCCACCAGCGCCCGGTGGGGAAGTACCTCCTGCAGGTCTGCCGCAACCTCTCCTGCTGTCTCAAGGGCGGCCACCGGCTCCAGGCCCAGATCGAGGAACGGCTCGGGATCAAGGAGGGGGAGACGACGAAGGACGGCCGGTTCACCCTGGTCTCGGTCGAGTGCCTCGGATCCTGCGGCACGGCGCCCGTGATGATGGTGAACGACCGGTACCACGAGGATCTCACTCCGCAGGGCGTGGACCAGCTCCTGACGGAGCTGACCTGACCGCGTGGATACCGCGTTCCTGATCGAATCGGCGGTCAAGGTCCACATCGTCCTCGGGTTCGTCCTCCTCGTGGTCCCCTTCGTCGTGTGGATGGAGCGCAAGGTGATCGGCCACATGCAGGACCGGATCGGACCCGAGCGCGTGGGCCCGTTCGGACTCCTCCAGTCGATCGCCGACGGGATCAAGCTCTTCATGAAGGAGGACATGGTCCCGTCCCAGGCGGACAAGGCGGTCTTCATCCTGGCGCCCGCGATCACGGTGGTGACCGCGCTCGTCGCCGCGACCGTGATTCCCTGGGGAGACACGATCACGCTCTTCGGGAGGACGGTCACGCTCCACGTCGCGGACGTGAA
The DNA here is from genome assembly GCA_035712245.1 of Candidatus Eisenbacteria bacterium. Classification (GTDB taxonomy): domain Bacteria; phylum Eisenbacteria; class RBG-16-71-46; order SZUA-252; family SZUA-252; genus WS-9. Next base: position 9,409 of record DASTBC010000115.1, on the reverse strand, counting down.
CGTGGCGCTCCTCTTCGTCCTGGCCACGACCTCGATGGGGGTCTACGGGGTCGTGCTGGGCGGATGGGCGTCGAACAGCAAGTACCCGCTCCTCGGCGGGCTCCGCTCTTCGGCCCAGATGATCTCGTACGAGCTCGCGCAGGGGATCTCGCTCGTGAGCGTCGTGCTCCTCGCGGGAACGCTGAGCCTCGCGGAGATCGGCCGCCAGCAGGCCACGCTCTGGTACGTGGTCCCGCAGTTCTTCGGGTTCCTGATCTACGTCATCTCCGGGGTGGCCGAGACGAACCGCGCCCCGTTCGACCTGCCCGAGGCCGAGACCGAGCTGGTCGCGGGCTTCCACACCGAGTACTCGAGCATGAAGTGGGCGTTCTACTTCCTGGGCGAGTACGCGAACATGATGGTGGTCTCGGGGGTCGCGATCACGGTGTTCCTCGGCGCCTGGCACGGTCCCGTGCTCCCGGGGCCGGTCTGGTTCCTCATCAAGCTCTCGCTCTTCCTCTTCTTCTTCGTCTGGCTCCGGGCCACGTTCCCGCGGCTCCGCTACGACCAGCTCATGGCGTTCGGGTGGAAGGTGCTCCTTCCCGCGTCCCTCCTGAACCTGGTCGCGACCGCGACGGTGGTGGCGCTGTGGTAGAGGGAATCCTCTTCGCCATGTTCGCGGGGATCGCCGTGGGCTGCGCTCTGGCCGTCGTCTTCCACCGGAATCAGGTCCACTGCGCGCTCTTCCTGATCGCCGTGCTCCTCTCGGTCTCGGGGCTCTTCATCCTCCTGAGCGCGTCCTTCATCGCGGCGCTCCAGGTGCTCGTCTACGCGGGCGCCATCATGGTGCTCTTCCTCTTCGTGCTGATGCTGCTGGGGGCCAAGGACGAGTCGCCGCTCCTCACGCGCGGCGCCATGAAGGGGTTCGGGATCCTGTTCGCGATCGTGGCGTTCGCCGAGGTGCTGTGGGTGCTCCTCGCTCCGTCGGGAGAGCCTCCGGACCTCGCGGGCTCGGCACCCCTCCCCGAGGGGTTCGGATCCCCGGCCTCGATCGGCCGGGTGCTCTACACGGTCTGGCTCTTCCCGTTCGAGATCACCTCGATCCTGCTCCTCGTGGCGGTGATCGGCGCGGTGGTCCTGGCCAAAAGGAAGTTCGGATGAACGACCCGGGCGTCCCGCTCGTCGCGTACCAGATCCTCGCCGCGATCCTCTTCACGATCGGGGTGGTGGGCGTGCTGGTGCGCCGGAGCGCGCTGGTCATCTTCATGTCGATCGAGCTGATGCTGAACGCCGTGAACCTGAGCTTCGTGGCGTTCTCGCGGCAGCACGCGTCGCTGGACGGGCACATCTTCGTCTTCTTCGTGATGGCGGTGGCCGCCGCCGAGGTCGCGGTCGGGCTCGCGATCTTGGTGGCGATCTTCCGGAACCGGGACACGGCGAACGTCGACGACGTGCGCCTCCTGAAAGGCTGACGATGTCGCTCTCGCTCCTCTGGCTGGTCCCGACCCTGCCGCTCGTCGGCGCGATCGTGAACGGTCTCGGCGCCGGCCGGCTCCCGCGCAAGATGGTGAGCGCGCTCGGCGTGGGCTCGGTCGGGCTCGCGTTCCTGATCGCCGCGGGGTGCTTCTTCCGGCTCCTCGAGCTGCCCGCCGAGGAGCGGATCTTCCTCCAGACGCTCTTCGACTGGATCGACTCCGGGGACTTCTCGGTCCCGATCCGCCTCGCGCTCGACCCGCTGTCCGCCGTCATGATGCTGGTCGTGACCGGGGTCGGGTTCCTGATCCACGTCTACTCGACCGGCTACATGGGACACGAGAAGGCGTACGGCCGGTACTTCGCGTACCTGAACCTCTTCACCTTCTCGATGCTGATGCTGGTCCTGGCCGACAACTTCCTCCTCCTCTTCTTCGGATGGGAGGCGGTCGGGCTCTGCTCCTTCCTCCTGATCGGCTACTGGTACCAGCGGCCCTCCGCCGCCACGGCCGGCTTCAAGGCGTTCGTCGTGAACCGGATCGGCGACTGGGGCTTCATGATCGGGATCTTCCTCGTCTTCGTGACGTTCGGCACGCTGGACTTCGGCCGCGTCTTCGCCGAGGCGCCGGGACGGCTCGCGATCGGGAGCTCGCTCGCCAACGCGATCGCGCTCTTCCTCTTCATCGGGGCGATGGGGAAGAGCGCCCAGATCCCGCTGCACGTCTGGCTCCCGGACGCGATGGAGGGGCCGACGCCCGTCAGCGCGCTCATCCACGCCGCCACGATGGTCACGGCGGGCGTCTACATGGTGGCCCGCTGCCACATCCTCTACACGCTCTCGCCGGTCGCGCTGGGCGTCGTGGCCGCGATCGGCGCCGCGACGATCCTCTTCGCCGCGACCGTCGCGCTGACCCAGAAGGACATCAAGCGGGTGCTCGCCTACTCGACCGTGAGCCAGCTCGGCTACATGTTCCTGGGCCTCGGGGTCGGAGCCTTCACCGCGGGGATCTTCCACCTGATGACGCACGCCTTCTTCAAGGCGCTCCTCTTCCTCGGGGCGGGCAGTGTGATCCACGCCCTCTCCGGCGAGCAGGACATGGACCGGATGGGCGGCCTCCGGAAGCACCTTCCGAGGACGCACCTCACGATGCTCGTCGCCACGCTCGCGATCGCGGGCGTGTTCCCGCTGGCCGGCTTCTTCAGCAAGGACGAGATCCTCTGGCACGCGTGGGAGAACGGCGGACCGCTCCTCTGGGGCGTGGGCCTGACCGGCGCCTTCCTGACGGCGTTCTACATGTTCCGGCTCTACTTCATGACGTTCCACGGGCCGGAGCGGCTCACGCACGAGGCGAAGCACCACCTCCACGAGTCGCCGAACAGCATGACGATCCCGCTCCTCGTGCTCGCGCTCCTGAGCGTCGTGGGCGGATGGATCAACATTCCGCTGATCCACGGCGGCCAGGTCCTGGGGAACTTCCTCGAGCCCGTCTTCGCGGATGTGGCGCGCGTCGCGGGAGGACCCGCGCACCACGCGGCGGAGGAGGCCGTCGGGAGCCACGCCGCGATCGAGCTCACGTTGATGGGGATCTCGCTCCTGGTGGCGCTCGCGGGGATCTTCCTCGCGCACCGCTTCTACGTGGCCGATCCCGAGGCGCCGAAGCGGGTGGTGGAGAAGGCGAGGGGCCTCTACGCGCTCCTCCGGGACAAGTACCGGGTCGACGAGCTCTACGACGCGCTCTTCGTGGGCCCGATCGTGCGGGGCTCGGTGCGCCTGTGGGAGCGGTTCGACGTGGCCGTCGTCGACCGCGCCGTGAACGGCGTGGGCCGCCAGCTCGAGCGTGCCGCGGGCGCGCTCCGCCAGGCCCAGTCGGGGCACGTCCAGGTCTACGCGATGGTGATCACCCTGGGAACGGTAGTCCTGCTCGGCTACCTGGCGCTCCGATGAATCCGACCCTGACGCTCGCCGGCATGCCGATCCTGTCCCTGGTGACCTTCCTCCCGCTCGTGGGCGCGGCGCTCGTGCTGCTCACGCCGGCGTCCCGCGCCGGCGCGGTCCGTTGGATCGCGTTCGGGATCTCGGCGCTCACGTTCCTCGCCTCGATCCCGCTCTTCACGGAGTTCGACGCGTCCCGATCCGGGATGCAGTTCGTCGAGCGGCTCCCGTGGATCCCGAGCCTCGGGATCACCTACTTCATGGGCGTCGACGGGATCAGCGTGCTCCTGATCGTGATGACGACCTTCCTCTCGGCCATCGCGATCCTCTCGTCCTTCGGATCCATCACGCACCGCGTGAAGGCCTACTACGCCACGCTCCTCGCGCTCGAGACCGGCATGATCGGCGTCTTCGCGGCGCTCGACCTCGTCCTCTTCTACGTCTTCTGGGAGGCGGTCCTGATCCCGATGTATCTCATCATCGGGGTCTGGGGCGGGCCGAGGCGGATCTACGCGGCGGTGAAGTTCATCCTCTACACGGTGGCGGGGAGCCTCCTCATGCTGGTGGCGATCCTGTTCCTCTACTACCAGTATCACGGGGCCACCGGCGAGTTCACGTTCGACCTCCTGAAGCTCTACGACACGCCGCTCGCGCGGGGAGCTCAGCTCTGGCTCTTCGCGGCGTTCGCGCTGGCGTTCGCGATCAAGGTGCCGATGTTCCCGTTCCACACCTGGCTCCCGGACGCCCACGTGGAGGCGCCGACCGCGGGTTCCGTGATCCTCGCCGGCGTGCTCCTCAAGATGGGGACCTACGGGTTCATCCGGTTCGCGATGCCGCTCTTCCCGGACGCGGCCCGCGACTTCGCGCCGCTGATCGTCGCGCTCTCGGTCATCGGGATCCTCTACGGCGCGCTCGTCGCCATGGTGCAGCCCGACATGAAGAAGCTCGTGGCCTACTCCTCGGTGAGCCATCTCGGCTTCGTCATGCTCGGACTCTTCGCGCTCAACACGCAGGGGATCCAGGGAGGCGTGATCCAGATGGTGAACCACGGGCTATCGACCGGCGCGCTCTTCCTCGCGGTCGGCGTGATCTACGATCGGCGGCACACGAGGGAGATCGCCCAGTTCGGCGGCCTCGCCGAGGTGATTCCGTGGTTCGCGGCCTTCTTCCTCATCATCTGCCTGAGCAGCCTCGGGCTCCCGGGACTGAACGGCTTCGTCGGGGAGTTCCTCGTGCTGCTCGGGGCGTTCCGCGAGTGGCCGGTCGTCGCGGCGATCGCGGCGCTCGGGGTGATCCTGGCGGCGGTCTATCTCCTCTGGATGTACCAGCGGGTGATGTTCGGGCCCGTGACGAACGAGAAGAACCGCGGGCTCCGTGACCTCAGCGCCCGCGAGTTCTGGACGCTGGCTCCGGTGCTCCTCCTCATCCTCTGGCTCGGGGTCTACCCGAATCCGTTCCTCCGCAAGCTGGACGGATCGGTGGCCGAGGTGCTGCAACGCGTCCGCACCACGGTCGCGGATGGGAAGCGGGTGCCGCTGGCTGACCCGGCGACTGTCGTCGTGCCCGCGTCCGCGGAGGGCCGTCCATGACGCTCCCGTTCGGAATCGACGCCCCGCTCGGCATGATCGAGCCGCTTCTCGTCGTGTCGATCACCGGGATCCTGCTCCTCCTCGTCGACCTCGTCCTGCCGCACGGGAAGAAGCACCTCTCGGCCTACGTGGCGCTCCTGGGGGTGGTCTACGCCATGGTCCGGAGCGCCGCGCAGTGGGGTGCGCTCGAGGTGGGCTACTCCGGGATGGTGGTCCTCGACAACCTGACCACCGTCCTGAACCTGCTCTTCCTCGGGAGCACGGGAGTGGTGATCCTGCTCTCGATGCCGTTCCTCCGGCGCGACGACGTGGAGCACTCGGAGTACTACGCGCTCCTCCTCTTCGCGACGGCCGGCATGATGATCCTCGGGATGGGGCTCGACCTGATCACCCTGTTCCTGGGGATCGAGGTCATGTCGATCTCCCTCTACATCCTGGCGGGCTACCGGCGCGACTCGGACGCCTCGAACGAGGCCTCCATGAAGTACTTCCTGCTCGGGGCCTTCGCCTCCTCGGTGATGCTCTACGGGATCGCGCTCGTGTACGGCGCGACCGGCACCACGAGCCTGACCCGGATCGCCGACGCCATCGGGGGATCGTCCGGGCTCCCCGAGGGACTCCTTCTCGGCGGGATCGCGCTCATCCTGGTGGGGCTCGCGTTCAAGGTCGCCGCGGCTCCGTTCCACATGTGGACCCCGGACGTGTACGAGGGCGCGCCGACGCCCGTCACCGCCTTCATGTCCGCCGGCCCCAAGGCGGCGGCGTTCGCGGCCATCTTCCGGACGTTCTTCATCGGGTTCGGTCCCGTGGCGGCCGAGTGGAGCTCGCTCGTCGCGGTGCTCGCCGCGCTCACGATGACGATCGGGAACATCGCCGCCATCGTGCAGACGAACATCAAACGCATGCTCGCCTACTCGAGCATCGCGCACTCCGGCTACGTCCTGATCGGCGTGGTCGCCGGCGGGCCCATCGGTGGCGCCGCCGCCGTGTTCTATCTCCTGGCCTACGTCGCGATGAACCTGGGCGCGTTCGCGGTGATCGTGCTCCTGGAGCACAAGGGGCAGCGCGGCGAGGAGCTGAAGGACTACAGCGGCCTCGGGTTCCGCTACCCCGTGATCGGAGCGCTCCTCTCCCTCTTCATGATCTCGCTCTCGGGGATCCCGCCGACCGTGGGGTTCATGGGGAAGCTCTACCTCTTCGGAGCCGCCGTGTCGTCCGGTCACGTGCTCCTCGCCGTGATCGGCGTCCTGAACAGCGCCGTCTCGGTCTTCTATTACCTGCGGCTCATGGTGCTGATGTACATGCGCGAGGAGCAGGAGGCGCTCCCCGCGATCCGCGTGCCGGTCACGCTGGCGCTCTGCCTGATCGTGACCGCGGTCGCCACGCTGGCCGGGGGGATCTGGCCGGGGGCGTGGCTGGAGGCGGCGAGGGAAGGGATCCGGGCGCTCTTCTCGTAGGACCGGGCCCGCAGGACGTCAAGGCTCGTACACTTCGTCCCACCGCTCCGTCTTCTGACTGCCGCCGAGAATTCCCCCCACGATCGTGCAAGCGACCGCGGTCGCCGCCCAGCTCAGCAGGAACGCTTCGGCGTCACCGTCGTCGTTCACGCCGTATGGGTCGAAGTCACTGACCGACGCGGCGACGAACGTACCCGCGAACGCGCCGACGAAGAACCCCAGAAACGCTCCTCGAACCGCGTGTCCCCTCACCCCTCCGCTCGTCTCGATTCTCGTCACGGAGAGACGGGGAAGCGGGACGTGCGCTCGGCTCGGATCGCGCGCGATCACGAGAGAGTCACTCTTCCACTCATGGATCCACCCCACGAGTCGATCGCCGGACCCCGAGCGGGCCGTCACCCGTACGCGTGTTCCCGCCGCGGTCCAGCCCTCGTGGGGCGGCCAGGAGGGCTCATCCGGCAGCGCTGACGCCGGAGCGGGAGCCATCGCCAGGAGGAGAGCCAGCGCGGCCGTACCGACCGACAGGACGGCGGGGCGGGCGTACGTCCCGGGTCGTTCCGTCGGGTGTGGGCTCAAGCCCTCGGGGTCGCCTTGACGGGATACTCCGCCAGAGCGCCGGCCAGGATGTCCATCGCCGCTCGGAGCGCGCCCGTCTCGAGCACGTACGCGAACCGGATCTCGTTCTTGCCGCGTCCCGGCGTCGCGTAGAACCCGTCGCCCGGCGCCACCATGACCGTGCCGCCGTCCTTCCGGTACTCCTTCAGCATCCAGATCACGAACTCCTCGGCGTCCGGTACCGGGAGCTCGGCCATCAAGTAGAACGCCCCTTCCGGCTTCCGCGCGAAGGCGCCGGGGATCTTCGAGAGCCCCTCGAGCACGAGATCGCGGCGCTTCTTGAACTCGGCGACCACCCCCTGCGTGTAGGACGCGGGCACCTGGTCGATCACGGCCGCCGCGTACTGGCCGAGCGTGGGAGGCGAGAGCCGCGCCTGCGCGAATTTCAGGCACGCCTCGCGCACGGCGGCGTTCTTCGTCACGAGGCAGCCCACGCGCGCGCCGCACATGTTCAGGCGCTTCGAGATCGAATCCACGAGCACCGTCCGCTCCTCGGCGCCCTTCCGGGTCATCGGGCTCTCGCACGCACCGCCGTCGTAGATGAACTCGCGGTAGGCCTCGTCCGTGATGATCCAGAGGTCCTTCCGCTTCGCCAGGTCCACGATCCCGTCGATCTCGGCCGCGGTGTACGCGGTCCCCGTGGGATTCGAAGGGGCGCAGATCAGGACGCCGCGCGTCTTCGGCCCCACGGCGCGCTCGATGGCTTCCATCGGAGGCAGGTGATAGCCGGTCCGACCGTCACACGTGAGCGCTTTCACCGAGACGCCGGCCAGGAGCGCCATCGTGGAGTAGTTCGTGTAGTAGGGCTCGAACAGCAGGATCTCGTCGCCGGGGTTGAAGAGGGACCAGAAGGCGAACTGGAGTGCCTCGCTCCCGCCCACCGTCGTGAGCACCTCGCCCGGCGCGACCGAGAGCCCGTGCTGCGCGTAGTAGCCCGCCATGCCCCTCTGGAACTCCGGAATGCCCGCCGAAGGAGCGTAGGGGACGTACTTCCCGGGATACTGTCGAATCCGGTCCATCACGATCTCCGGCGTGGGCAGATCGGGCTGGCCGATGTTGAGGTAGTAGACCTTGGCGCCGCTCCGGACCGCCTCGTCGGCGTGAGGCGCAAGTCTTCGGATGGGGGACGCCTGCGCGTCGCGCCCTCGATCGGAGACCTTCATCGGGATCCTCCTTTGCGTTTCGCGGAGCCTCCGGAGACGAGCGTCGCCACGAGAGCCGCGGTCTGTGCGAGGTCGCGCGCGTGGACCAGCGAGAAGGGCCCGCCGGTGCGCCGCGCCGGGATGGCGATCAGTGCCGTCGGCACGCCCGCGCGTGCCGCCCGGATCGAGCGCGCGTCGCTTCCCTCGGTTTCGCGGATGAGCCACTGCGTCTTCACGCGCGCGGCCGCCGCGGCGCGCTTCGCGAGCGCGAGCGCCTCGGGATGCGCCACGTAGCCTTCCTCTTTCAGGCAGAGCGCGGGCCCCTTGCCGACGGCGATCCCGGCCGTCTCCTTGGAATCGACGTGGGCCACCTCGACCACGACGGCGAGCTCCGGATCCACCCCGAAGGCTCCGGTCAGGGCCCCGCGTGCCGCGGGGTCGCTCTGCGCGCTGAAGATGACGTGGAGATCATACCCATTCCCGCGAGCCGCGCGGAGCGCCGCCACCACGGCGGCGCAGCCGGCGCGATTGTCGACGTTCGTCGCGCACCAGAGATCGCCGAGCCTCGCGGGACGGTCCTCGATCGCGCCCACCGATCCCACCGGGAACCGCCGGGCCGCCTCCTTGGGGGAGAGCCCCGTCTCGAAGAAGAGCTGTTCCGCGTCCATCTCGGCCGTGTCCTTCGCGGCCTTGGGTCGGTCGGCGCCCAGGATGCCGCGCCGCCCGTCCTCGAACCGCACGGTCGCGCCGATCAGCTCGGCCGGAGAACGGCCGCTCCCGACCATGGAGATCCTCCCCATCCCGGTCCCGTCGACGCGCGTCACGATCACTCCGGGCGCGTCCATCGCGGCCATGAGGAGAAGGCGGGGCCCGCGTCCGGGACGATGGAGCCGCAGATTCCCCGTGGGCTCCTCGGTCACCGTTCCGAGCCCGCGCAGCGCGCGGCGCAGCACCGAGCGGACGCCCGTCTCGCGGCCCGGCGGCCCGTACGCCTCGAGCAGGGGAGGGAGCAGGGAATCGAGCGTTGCGTCGAGCGTCACGGCCACTCCTTTCTCAGTTCCTTGAGCGTGCTCCAGACGAGCGAGACGACGCGCTCCGGATCGCGGATGTCGAGGTACGCGGCGGGTGCGTGGATGTAGCGGCACGCGACCGAGACGACGGCAGCGGGGACCCCGGAGCCGGAAATTGCGATCCGCCCCGCGTCCGTGCCGCCGACTCCCG
>DASTBC010000114.1 GCA_035712245.1 Candidatus Eisenbacteria bacterium | reverse complement strand
GGAGGAGGAGGATTCCGGTCCCATCCGATCGAGTCCAGGTAGTCGCGGATCACCTGCTTGTCGAAGCTGTCCTGCGCGACTCCCTCGCGATACGAGTCGATCGGCCAGTAGCGCGAGGAGTCCGGCGAGAGGGCCTCGTCGATCCAGACGATCCCTCCGTCACGCTCGCCGAACTCGAACTTCGTGTCGGCGAGGATGAGCCCGCGCGATTCGGCGTGGGCCGCGGCGGCATGGTAGATGGCGAGGCTCACGTCCCGGAGCCGCTCGGCGACCGGGCGCCCCACGATCGAGACCATCCGCTCGAAGTCGATGTTCTCGTCGTGCCCCTCCTGCGCCTTCGTCGCGGGCGTGAAGATGGGCTCGGGCAGCTTGGAGGAAAGCTGGAGTCCCTTCGGGAGCCCCACGCCGCAGACCGTCCCCGTCTTCTGGTACTCCTTCCAGCCCGATCCGGCGAGATAGCCGCGCACGACGCACTCGACGTCGTAGCGCTTCGCCTTCTTGCCGAGCATCGATCGTCCCTCGAGGAGCGAGGGATGCGAGACGAAGGGCTCGGGGAGCTTCGACACGTCCGTGGTGATGTAGTGGCTCGGCACGATCGACGCGAGCTTCTCGAACCAGAAGCGCGAGATCTGCGTGAGCACGCGGCCCTTCCCCGGAATTCCCTCGTTCAGGATCACGTCGTACGCGGACACGCGGTCGGTCGCCACGAGGAGGAGCGCGTCCCCCAGATCGTAGAGGTCGCGGACCTTTCCCTTGTAGTCGGGCTGCCTGCCCGGGATCACGACGTCGCGGAGCGCGCGATCGGCGATCTTCATTTCGTCACCCCCTGCTGGATGGTTCGTATGGCTTCGACGTAGAGCCGGTGCTCGAGCGGCAGGAGCCGCGCCGAGAGCTCCTCGGCGGTCTCCCCCGGCCGGATCGGAAGCTCCGCCTGGAGCAGCACCGGACCGGTGTCCATTCCCGAATCGACAACATGCACCGTCGCACCGGTGACGGCCGCCCCGGCCTCGATCGCCTGACGCTGTGCGTTCAGCCCTCGAAAGCGTGGGAGGAGCGACGGGTGGACGTTCAGGACCGGAACTTCGATCCCTTGAAGCGTCTCCGGACGAAGGAGCCGCATGAAGCCGCAGAGCGCGACGAGATCCGGACGGTCCTCTCGCGCGATCGCGAGAAGACGGTCCTCGGCGTCGCGCGCCAGTCTCGACCCCGCGGGAGATTCCGGCAGCACCTCGGCCGTGATGCCGCGCTCCCGCGCTCGCTCGAGCGCCGGGGCGTCCGCCCGATCCGTGACCACCCGCGTGACCCTGCCCTCGATCCGGCCGTCACGCGTCGCATCGATCAGGTTCGCGACATGGCTCCCCTGCCCGGAGGCGAGGAGGAGCAGCCGGAGCGGCTTCATCGATAATCTATAGCACTCGCGGCGCTCCTGACTCAAGGAGCATCCGCCGAAGGGGTTACCGCGAGTCATCGCGCCACCCGAGCCATCGCGGCGCGGGATGCGCGCGGGTCGAGATCCACGCGCCCGCCCTCGTGATCGTGAGTCGAATGGCGCCCTCCCGGTCGGTTCGGAGGATTTCGGTGCCCACGCGACGGTACCGGCCCATCACCGCCGCGTCGGGATGGCCGAACCGGTTCCGCTCGCCGCAGGAGACGAGCAGGATCGAAGGCCGGATTCGTTCGATCCACTCCGGCGCGCTCGACGTACGGCTGCCGTGATGCGGCGCCTTGAGCACGTCGCAGCGCCCGAGCCTCGGCAGGAGCGCCTCCTCTCCGGCCGCCTCGAGGTCCCCCGAGAGCAGGATGGTCCGGCCTTCGATCTCGATGTGCGCGGCAAGCGAGCGGTCGTTCTCCGCGCCGTGGGCCGGGCCGGGAAGGAGCCTCATCCGCGCGTTCCGTCCGAGGAGCGCCGTGGTGTCGCGCCGCACGGGTCGGAACGCGCGGCCCCGTTCGCGCAGCCCTGCCGCGATCCCCTCACGCCAGTGCCCGTCCGGATCGCTGCCGTTCTCCCACACATCGCGAATCCATCCGCGTCGCGCGAGCCACTCGAAGCCCCCGAAGTGATCCAGGTGCGCGTGGGAGAGGACGGCCGCGGGAGGCGCGAATCCCTCCTCTCGCAGCGCCGGCTCGATCACGCGCGCTCCCATGTCGCGCCGTTCGTCGCGAGGGCCCGCGTCGCAGAGAAGCGAAGCGCCGTCCTCGAACCCGATCCACGTCGCGTCCCCCTGGCCGATGTCGAGCGAGACCACGACGGCGGATCGCGGCAACGTGGAAGGGCTCGACGCGACATCCGGAAGAACCGGAGCGAACGCCGAGATCGACAGCGCCCCGAGCGCCCACAGGGCGGCGGTGCGGCGCGCCACCCTTCCGCCGCGCACGGATTCGATCGTCGCCCAGGCGATGAGGAGCGTCAGCGCGGCCACCGCGAGCCCCCAGGCCGGCGCGACCTCCCGCGTGATCCAGGGGTCGAGAAGACGGGCGCCCCATGCGTTCACCGCGAGCAGGAGGAGACCCGACGCCTCCGCGGCGCCCGCGGCCGCCTCGCGCACGGGATCGAGACCGGCAGCCGCCGCCGCGAGAAGGAGCGCCGTCTCGGCCATGAAGAGCGTACAGATCGGGATCACCGCGAGATTGAGGAGGAGTCCGACGACCGGGATGGAGCCGAAGAGGCGCGAGGAGAGTCCCGCCGTTCCGACGCACGCCCCCGCGCTCTGAACGAAGAGGGACCACGTGCCTCGGCACGCCGCGTGCACGCGCTCCGCCAGCGGGCCGGCGCGCGAGCGCGACGGACCCGGAGGGCGCGAGAGCGCTCCGGAGGCTCCAAGGCCGAGCACCGCGAGGAAGGAGAGCTGGAACCCGGGATCGAGGGCCGTCGACGGTTCCGCGAGATGGATCAGGAGCCCCGCGAGTCCCCACGCGGTGAACGGGCGCACGACGGTTCCGAGGAGTCGGCCGCTCCGGACGGCCGTCCAGAGGAGCGCGGAGCGGATCGCGCACGCCGGGGCGCCGACCAGCGTCACGTAGGCCCAGAGCCCCGCAAGCTCCACCACCGCGGACGCTCGGAGCGGCAGCCGCGCGATCGTGCCGGCGAGCGCGAGGAATCCGGCGAGGATGCAGACGTGGAGTCCCGAGATCGAGAGGATGTGGATCGTCCCTCCGTCCCGGAACGCGCTCTGGATCGCGGGCGAGATGCCCGAGCGGTCTCCGAGGAGCATCCCGCGCGCGAGCGCGCCCACCGGCGGCGAGAGCTCCGACGCGAAGAGCCGCGCGATCCGGTCCCGGAGGATGGCCCCCGGCGAGCCGCCCCGCTCGGGAGGATCGGGAGGCGCTCCGACGGAGAGCGGATCCACGGCGACCGTGCCCGCGATGCCGAGCCGCTCGAGCCACCGGCCCGGCGCGCTCTGCCCCGGATTGCGCGCGTCCTCGGGCGGCCGGTACCGTCCCTCCGCACGGAGCCAGAGCCCGGGAACGATCCATCGCGGCGGCACCGCGTCGTCGTGCCATCGCAGCGTGAGACGCGCGCTCACGACGCGCTCCGTTTCCCCCACGCGCACGCGTCGCGCGTGGAACAGGACCGCGGGAGGCGTCGCATCGATCGACGCCGTGTCGAGCACGATCCCCTCGACGACGATCGCCGTCTCGCGCGGGTGAACCGGGAGCGGCCACGCGGCGCGATCGGCCTCCGCTCCGAGGGCGGCGCCCGCGAGCGCCGCGGCGAGCGCGCCGGTGAGCGCTTCCAGTCCCTCACGGATCGACGCGCGCCGCCCGAACCCGGGGCGGCGCTCCCGCCACGAGCCGGCGAGCAGGGACGCCCCGCCGATCGCGAGCGCTCCGGCTCGCGCGGGCTCTTCGAGGCGCGACGGAAGCGGCGCATGGCTCGCCGCCAGGTGTCCCGCGACGACCAGGGACCAGAGCGCGACCGGCGCGGGCAAGAGGGGCGGGCGCCATTCG
>DASTBC010000113.1 GCA_035712245.1 Candidatus Eisenbacteria bacterium | reverse complement strand
GGAGACCGTCGCGCGCGCGATGGGGAAGGAGACGGTCGTCGTCCGCGAGTCGCCGGGCTTCGTCACCTCGCGCATCAACGCGCTCATCGGGAACGAGGCCTTCGCGATGCTCGAGGCGGGGGTGGCATCCGCGCGGGACATCGACAAGGCGCTGAAGCTGGGCCTCAACCACCCGATGGGACCCTTCGAGATGGTCGACCTGGTCGGGCTGGACACGCGGCTCAGCATCCTGGAATACTTGCACCGAACCCTGGGTGAGAAGTACCGGCCTTCCCCGCTCCTGACGCAGTACGTGAAGGCGGGGCGCCTCGGCCGCAAGGTGGGGCGAGGGGTCTACGACTACCCGCCCTGATCCCGTGACCGGGAGGACTCCGTGAACCCCAGCGATACCCTGTCCGCTCCCTTGCTCGCCTCCGGCGGGCGCCTCCTCATCGGCGGCGAGTGGCGCGAGGCCGCCTCCGGCAAGCGCTTCCAGACCCTGAACCCCGCGACCGGCGAGCCGATCGCCGACATCGCCGAGGGCGACGCTCCCGACATCGACGCGGCGGTCCGCGCCGCGCGCCAGGCCTTCGAGGGCCCGTGGGGCGCGATGTCGGCCGCCGAGCGCGGGAAAGCGCTGTGGCGACTCGGCGATCTGATCCTGGCTCATCTGCAGGACGTCGCGCGTCTCGAGACGCTCGACGCCGGAAAGCCGATCGCCGAGACGACCCGGATCGACGTGCCGCTCACGGCGGACGTGTTCCACTACTTCGCGGGCGCCGCGACGAAGCTCGAGGGCGCCACGATCCCGGTGAGCGGACCCTTCTTCAACTACACGCTCCGCGAGCCGATCGGCGTGGTGGGCTTGATCGTGCCGTGGAACTTCCCGCTCCTGATCGCGGCCCGGAAGGTGGCGGCCGCCCTCGCGGCGGGCGACACGGCGGTCTTGAAGCCGGCCTCCGAGTCGCCTCTCACCGCGCTCCGGCTGGGCGAGCTCGCGCTCGAGGCCGGAATCCCTCCGGGCGTCCTGAACGTCGTTCCGGGCGGCGGCTCCACCGCGGGCGCCGCGCTCGTCGCGCATCCGGGCGTGGCCGGGATCGCCTTCACCGGCTCGACGGAGACCGGACAGAGGCTGATGCAGAACGCGTCGCAGACGCTGAAGAAACTGTCGCTCGAGCTCGGCGGCAAGTCCGCGAACATCGTGCTCGAGGACGCGGACCTGGACCTCGCGTCCCGCTCGGCGATCAACGCCATCTTCTACAACAAGGGCGAGGTGTGCACCGCCGGATCGCGGCTCCTGGTCGCGCCGGGCGTGCGCGAGCCGCTTCTCGAGAAGATCGTCGACCGCGCCGGGAAGCTCACGCAGGGAGATCCGCTCGATCCCAAGACGCGGCTCGGTCCCCAGATCTCGAAGGGCCAGGTCGAGCGCATCCAGCGCTACGTCGAGATCGGGAAGAAGGAGGGCGCGCGGCTCGTCCTGGGCGGCGAGCCCGCGAAGGTGGGAGACGGAAAGGGCTTCTTCTGGAAGCCGACGATCTTCGACGGCGTGCGGAACGACATGACGATCGCGCGCGAGGAGATCTTCGGCCCCGTGCTCTCCGTGATCGAGGTCGACGACCTGGACCAGGCGATCGCGCGCGCGAACGAGTCGGCATTCGGGCTCGCGGCCGCGATCTGGACGCGCGACGTGAAGAAAGCGCACCGCGCCGCCCGCGGACTCCAGGCGGGAACAGTGTGGATCAACGCCTACAACCTCTACGACGCCGCGTCGCCCTACGGCGGCACGAAGGCATCCGGCTTCGGCCGCGAGTCGGGAATGGCGAGCCTCGAGTTCTACACGCAGACGAAGAGCGTATGGGTCGATCTGAGCTGAGCGCGCCGGCGGGCACGAGCGAGGTGCTGGTCGAGAAGCGCGGGCGCGTCGCGCTCGTCACGCTGAACCGCCCGGACGCGCTGAACGCCCTGAGCGTGGAGATGGGCGCCGCGCTGCGTGAGACGATCGAGCGCGCGGCCGGCGACCCGGAGGTCGGCGCTGTGGTCGTGACCGGCGCGGGCCGCGCGTTCTCCGCCGGCGGCGACATCGCGTTCATGAAGTCCGTGTTCGACAAGGGCGGGAAGTTCGAGGACTTCGAGCCGCTCGTCGGGGGCGGGCCTCCCTTCCTGCGCGCGATCGCGGCGTGTGAGAAGCCGGTGATCGCCGCGGTGAACGGCGCGGCCGCGGGCGGCGGCATGAGCATCGCGCTCGCGTGCGACATCCGGTGGGCTTCCGACCGCGCGCGCTTCGGGCAGTCCTTCGTGAAGATCGGACTCCACCCGGACTGGGGATCGCTCCACACGCTGCCGCGCCTCATCGGCACGTCGCGCGCGCTCGAGCTCATGTGGACCGGGGACCTGATCGACGCCGCCGAGGCGCACCGGATCGGTCTCGTGAGCCGCATCGTCGGCGGTGACCAGCTCCTTCCCGAAGCGCTCGCCTTCGCGGAGCGGGTGGCCTCCGGGCCGGGTTTCGCCATCCGGGAAATCAAGCGGTCGGTCCGCGAATCCGTCGGCTATACTCTGGAACAGGCCCTGGCGCGGGAGCTGGAATCGCAGGAGCGCTGCTGGAAGACCCGCGACGCGCGCGAGGGAATCACATCCTTCCTCGAGAAACGCGAGCCCCGGTTCGAGGGGCGTTGAACCACCCAGAAGACCACAGGAGGACTCCACCCGTGACGCCCGAAACCATGGCTCCGCCCGCCGGCACGCTCTGCGGCTATCGCGTCGAGAACGGCATCGCGTTCTTCGAGCTCTGCGACCCGCCCGCGAACACCTACACGCACGAGATGATGCGCGCTCTCGACGAGGCGATCTTGAAGGCGCGCTTCGACGAGAACGTCCACGTGATCGTGATCCGCGGCGCCGGCGACAAGTTCTTCTGCGCTGGCGCGAACATCAAGATGCTCCAGACCGCGAATCCGGTCTTCAAGTACTACTTCTGCCTCCACGCGAACGAGACGCTGAACCGGCTCGAGCAGACCCCGAAGCTCGTGATCGCCGCGCTGAACGGCCATTGCGTGGGCGGCGGGCTCGAGATCGCGATGGCAGCCGACATCCGGATCGCGAAGAAGGGCGCGGGCAAGCTCGGGCTTCCCGAGGTCACGCTCGGCGTGCTCCCGGGTACGGGCGGCACGCAGCGGCTTTCGAGGCTGGTCGGGAAACCGAAGTCGATCGAACTCATGGCGACCGGCTCGACCTTCTCCTTCGAGGAAGGCCTCGCCATGGGCATCGTGAACCACGTGTTCGACGCCGAGGACTTCGACGCGAAGGTCGTGGAGTACGCGAAGCAGTTCGTCCCGCCGTCGAAGGCCTCGAAGGCCGTGGGAAGGATCAAGCGCTCCGTCCAGTCCGGCTGGGAGATTCCGTTCAGCGAGGCGCTCGCCATCGAGCGCGAGCTGCAGCAGCAGCTCTTCACGAGCGAGGACGCGAAGGAAGGCCTCACCGCGTACGTGGAGAAGCGTCCGCCCAAGTTCAGCGGCAAGTAAGGGCCGCGCGCGCGTGACGCTGACGCCGCGCGAGCGGATGGTGCTCCGCGCGGCCCGGGAGATCCGGGAGGGGGAGACCGTGTTCGTCGGAACGCGGCTCCCCCTTCTCGCGTATCTGGTCGCCAAGGCGACCCACGCGCGCGGCGCGACGGCGCTCTACGAGAACGGACTCATCCGCGAGGAGGCCGCCCGCGAGCTCCTCTTCACGATGGGCGACCCGCCGAACATCCTGGACGCCACCTGCGCGTCGACCATGCTCGACGTGATGGGCATGATGCAGGCGGGACGCGTGGACCTCGGCATCCTCGGCGCGGCCGAGGTGGACCGGTACGGCAACCTGAACTCCACCGAGGTGCCCGGCGGTGACGGCGGCGTCGTACGTCTCCCGGGCAGCGGCGGCGCGGCGGACATCCTCTCGCTCGCCCGCCGCACGATCGTGCTCGTTCCCCTCGAGAAGCGCCGCTTCGTGGAGCGCGTGGCGTTCCGGACGTCGCCGGGGCACGGCGACGGGCCGGGCTGGCGCGAGCGCGTGGGGCTTCCGGCCTCGAGCGGCCCGAGCGCGATCATCACGACGCATGCCGTCTTCCGGTTCGACCGGGCGATCGAGGAGGCGTACCTCTACGAGGTCTACCCCGGCGTGTCCGTGGACCACATCCTGGTCCGCATGTCCTGGCAGCCCCGGATCGCCCAGCCCGTCGGGCTGACGCGGTCCTTCACGGACGAGGAGATCGGGACGCTCCGGCGCATCGACCCGGACGGGTTCTGGACCCGTCCCGAGAGCTGAAGCCGCGCGGGAGACCGGGGATCAGGCTGGCGCCAACCCGAGCTGCTGTAGCATGGCCATCTGATCCCACTGCTCCCAGCGTTCCACGATTTTCCCATCAACGACGCGGTCCAGAATCAACCCGCTGACTTGCACACGACGTCCCGTGGCCGGCACGGACCCGAAAGGCCCGTTGTTGGTTCCATCAGCGGTCCAGCGTGTGGCCACCTTATCGCCCGCGACAATCTGATCCTCGATCGTGAAGCGCAGGTCGGGAAAGGCGCCGAGCAGGCCACGCAGCATTTCCTTGAATCCGGCTACGCTGAGGTTGGTTTCTGGGCTCCCGTTGATGTGAATGACGCAATCGGACGCAAAAACACGGTCAGCCGCCGAAACATCTCCGCGACTCAGGCCTTCGACCCACGTGCGCTGGGCGTTCGTTTCCATCGTGCTCCTCCCTAGTGGCGATCCCGCTGGCGATCGAAGCGATCCGAATCGGGGGATAGTACCAGTAGCTTTGAACCTCTGGACGTACTCCTAGCTCTCCAGTATCATCCGCCGCCGTCCGCAGACCACACAATCCAAGGGGGGTTCCATGAAGCGCAGCTTGGCACTTCTCCTGCTCTCCCTTTGCGTTAGCGCCCCAGCGGCCTACGCCCAGGAAATGACCATCGGAGCGGGAGCGTTCGGCGGCTACGCGGTGCCGGTCCTCCAGGACGACGCCGGGAGCGGCGTCATGTTCGGGGTTCGCGTGCCGGTTTCGGTCTCGTCCATGTTCACGATCGAGCCCTACTACATGACCTCGAATCTGGACGAGGTCACCGAGGAGTTGGGCGGAGTCGAGTACACCCGCGACGGCTTCGACATGAAGTCGATCGGCGCGAACGTGATCCTCTTCGGCGGCAAGTTCTATCCGTTCGTCGGCCTCGGCTCGTACAGCTTGAAGCGCGACGGCACCGAGGACATCGATGAGCTGGGCTGGAACTTCGGCCTGGGCCTCGGCCTGCCCGTCGGTGAGAAGCTGCGCCTCGATATCCGGGGCGAGCTCGACATGATCGTGACCGACGACACGTCGCGCAAGTTCGGCGCGGCGACGGCCGGTCTCACTTACAGGCTCACGGAGTAAGGGAGGGCGCCATGAAGAATCTACGCTGGATCGTACCGGCGCTCGCCATCGCGCTCGCGGCTCCGGGGTGCGTGCTGACGTCGGGTCAGTTTCTGATCGATTTCGAGCTGGACGATTTCTCGACCACGAACCAGTCCGTGGTGGCGCGCGAGGACGTGGACCTCACGACGGAAGAGGATTACGTCGACCACAAGGAAGACCTCCAGGGCCTGGCCGACGTGGCCGTGCTCGGCACCCTCATCAACAACGGCGGGAGCACGATCAACGCCGAGCTCTACATGACGGCCAGTCCGACCGCCTACACGACCTCCACCGAGGTGAAGGGCAACGCGATCAAGCTGTGGGGCCCGTTCCAGGTTGCCGCCGGTGCTTCCAAGACCGTTGATTGGAACGAGTCGGCGAGCCTGTTCTCCGCGGGCGGCAAGGAGCTGCTCATCAATGAGATCAAGGGCGACGGCCAGTTCACCGTGTACATGATCGCGGCCGAGACGACGTACTCGTTCGAGGTCCGGAACGGCGTGCTGGCGCTGGTCCTGGAGTTCGCCAAGTAAGAGCCCTCCCTGACGGGTACTTGCGGCCCGGGGGATGAACTCGAGGGCGTCGGGACTCCGGTCCCGGCGCCCTTCGCCTTGGCCACCAAGGCTCTAGGGAATCAGGACTCCCGTTCCATTCAGCTGGTCCGCCTCGAGGAGCTGCAGCACGCGATTCGCCTCGGCCAGAGGGTACGTGGTCACGCGCGGGCGTAGCGGGATGGCGGCCGCCTCGCGGAGCAGCGCCTCGCCGTCCGCGCGCGTGTTCGCGGTGACGCTCCGGAGATTCCGTTCGTAGAAGAGATCACGCTCGTAATCGAGCGCCGGGATCGCGCTGAGCCAGATCCCGGCGATCGCGAGCGTCCCGCCCTTCTCGATCGAGCGGAGCGCCACCGGCACGATCTCCCCTGCCGGGGCGAACAGGATCCCGCCGTCCACCTTCACGGGGAGCGGGTCGTGCGCGCCGCCGACCCACCGCGCCCCCATCTCGCGCGCGAGCGCCTGGTGCTTCTCGCCGCGCGTCGCCACGTAGACCTCGCACCCGCGCGCGAGCGCGACCTGGATCGTGACGTGCGCGCTCGACCCGAATCCCCAGATGCCGAGCCTGCCGCCTCGAGGCGTGTCGCTCCGCTCGAGCGCGCGGTACCCGATGATTCCGGCACAGAGGAGCGGCGTGGCCTCGGCGTCACCGAAGACCTCCGGGATCGCGTACGCGAACGCCTCGGGAACCACGGCGTACTCGGCATAGCCTCCGTCCGCGTGGTACCCGGTGAAGAGCGGGTTCTCGCAGAGGTTCTCCCGACCCGAACGGCAATGGACGCACGTGCCGTCGCTGTGGCGGAGCCAGGCGATGCCGACGCGTTCGCCCTCCCGGAACCGGCATGCACCCGAGCCGAGCTGGTCCACCGTCCCGACGACCTGGTGACCAAGGATGAGCGGGAGCTTGCGAGCCGGGAGATCCCCCTCGGTCACGTGAAGATCCGTGCGACAGACGCCGCACGCCCGGACGCGGACGCGGATTTCCCCCGGGGCGGGTTCCGGGTCGGGCACGTTCTTCATCGAAAGCGGCGAGCCCGACACCGGTCCTTGGACTTCGAGCACCATGGCGTTCACCGTCGTCGCGGCCGGCTCTACCGACGACGCCGCGAGCGCGGACCACTCATGACGCCAGTCCGTGCCGATTCAAGATCTGGTCGATCTGATCGAGCGAGAACGAATTCAACCCCACGACGCGCGCATGCGCGCGAAACGCCGGCGGGACGATGGCGACTGCTTCCTCCTTGCTCGGCACATCCACGATGATCCACGCACGGTGGTCGCCGTCCATGCATCCCCAGTCGGCGTGACTCAGGAAATGCGACCCCGAGCTCAAGAAGACTTTGACCACGCGGGCACACGCTGCGACCTCGGCTTCGTGCGGCACTTCGATCAGGAATCTCGGCATGTGACCTCCTCCGATGCTTCCCTGGGGTAGCGGACGCCCAGCGCCCGCATCATCCCGGTGGCCTTCACCAGCGTCTCCTCGTACTCCCCCTCCGGAGTCGAGTCCGCGACGATGCCCCCGCCGGCGTGGAAGTACGCCGCGCCGCGTACGATGCTGATCGTCCGGATCGCGATGTTCCAGTCGCAGTCTCCCGAGTCGTCCCAGTAGCCGATGGCGCCGGTGTAGACGCCGCGGCGCACGGGCTCCAGCTCGTCGATGATCTCCACGGCGCGGATCTTCGGCGCGCCGGTGATCGATCCGCCCGGGAAGAGCGCGCGGATCACGTCGACGGGCGAGGCGTCCGCGCGCAGGCGCCCTTCCACGCGGGACTCCAGGTGGTGCACGTTGGAGTGGGTCGCCACGTCGCACAGCGCGGGAACGGCCACGGAACCGACCTCGCACACGCGGCCCAGGTCGTTCCGCTCGAGATCCACGATCATGACGTTCTCCGCGCGATCCTTCGCGCTCGCGCGAAGCTCCGCGACGAGATGCGCGTCGTCCTCGGCGGTGGCACCGCGAGGCCGGGTACCCTTGATGGGCCAGGTCTCGATCCGGGCGCCGCGAACGCGGAAGAAGCGCTCGGGCGAGGAGCTCGCGATCCCGCCGTTCGGGAGGGAGGCGAACGCGAGGAACGGCGCCGGCGCGATCTCGCGCAGGGAGCGGTACACCGAGAGCGCCGGTGGAGCGGGCGCGACCTGGAATCGCTGCGCGAGATTCACCTGATAGATGTCCCCCGCGCCGATGTGCTCGAGCGCCCGGGACACCATGGTGCGGTACGCGTCCCGGGTGAAGTTGGAGGTGAGGACAGGCTTTGGCACGGGCAGATCGCCGGAGTCGAGATCGTTCGACGGGCTTCCGGCTTGGATCCGTTCCATCGCGTCCGCCATCGAGTGCCATTGGTGGCGCAGCCGCTTCTCGGCGCGAGCCTCACGCTCCGCACGGTCGGGCTCGGGAAGCCCGGTGGACACGACCCACCCCTCGGCCGTCTCGCGATCCCACATCCACACCACGTCGTGATACCGAAGCGAGAGATCCGGGAAGTCGAGATCGCGGGTCGCGCGCGAGGGATACCGCTCCAGGTGATCCTTGAGATCGTAGGAGAGATAGCCGGCCAGCCCGGACGTGAACGGACCGGGCGGAGGAGGGTCGTATCGGGCGCGCGCGGGCCACACCTCGGCGAGCGCCGTCATTGGATCCCGCATCAGGAGATGCTCCCCTTCCGAGTCGATACGCCGGAGCCGGCCGTCGCGAAGCGTGAGGCGCCAGACGGGATCGAACGCGAGGAGGGTCCAGCGCGAGGCGCCGCCCAGGGTTCCGCCGCTCTCGAAGAAGAGCGTGTACGGTCCCGCGCCGACCGCCGCGAGGGCGCGAACGGAGGTCCACTCCGGAGGAAGCGCTCGCACGAGAGGCCTGACGACGAGCGGCGGCGTCGAGACTCCGGCTCGCGCGGCCACGAGGGCGTCAGTACCCATAGTCGACCGGCTCCGCGTACTGGTGCTCGGCGGGCATGAGCGACGCGACGCGCTCGTTTCCGAGCCGCGCGACGTACCCGGCGAGATCCGGCGCGCCGTCGACCCACTCGGCGCGCCACTCCGCGTAGCCCTTGGCGGTCTTCGTACGCGCGTGGTACCCGGAGTAGCTCTCGTGATCGCGCCGGTAGTATCCCTGAACCGGTGAGGGGTGCGCCCCCCAGCGCGCCTCGCAGACCGCGGCGACCACCAGCCCCGGCACGACGACGCGATTGGGATCCCGGCGCAGCTCGGCCGGAGAGACGATCTCCTCGGCGGTCACGATCACGGCGCGCGACGCGCGCGCGGCATCCGGCGTGATGCCGAGACTTCCCCACATGAGAGCGTTTCCGTGCGGGTCGGCACGCTGCACGTGCACGATCGTCACGTCGGGATGAAGCGGCTTCACGGCGAGGATCGGGCCGCCGCCGAGCGGGTCGTTGATCGGCTGGAGCCACGGGTTCCTCCCGACGATGTCGGATCCGAGTGCGCTCCGCGTGGGGAGGAACGGCGCGCCGATCGCGGCGGCGTGGAGCGCCTGGGCCAGCGTGAAGTTCGAGAACTCCACGACCTCGAGGGAACGCGGCTCTCCGCGCTCCACGGCGCGGCGGAAGCAATACGCCGAGCCCATCATCACGTTCCCCACCCACGCGGCCATCACACGGCGCACGAGCCCCGCGCCGATCAGCTGGTCGAACGCGATGTCGGAGACGGGCCCGATGAGCGTGAGGTCCCCGGCCCCCTGACGGATCAGCTCGCGCGTCGCGGCGAACGGAATCATCTGCTCGAGGCAGGTGCCGAGCGCCACCGTGGAACCCGGAGGCACGTGACGGCGGATCGCCTCGGCGAGCGGGAGCACCTTGTCGTCGCCTGGATGGTGCGGGATGGCGCCGTGGCGCTCGGCCGGACGCCAGGGCGCCAGGTCGTCCATCCGGATCTCGGGCTCGTGGGTCATGGCGAGGTGGGAGAGGATACCTCATGCGGGGAGGCCGGCGCGGGCTTCCCGCGCCCTCCGGTTCCGCGAGGGGGAACGCGGCGCTCGAGCCATGGCACGAGCCACGCCTGCAGGGGCACCACCCAGAGCAGTCCGGCCAGCGCGTCCACCGCGTAGTGGTTTCGCGTGTAGACGGTCGAGAGCGCCACCATCGCGGCGGCGATCGTGAGAAGCGCCGCCCATCCCCTCGGGAGCCACCGCCACGCGACCCACGCGACCGTGGAGGCGCCCGCGACGTGCGAGCTGGGGAACGCCGTTCCCAGGGAGTCCCCCCGCTCCCGGGCAGCCTCCACCAGGGAGTGAAAGAGACCGCCGGGCGCGGGAGCGAGCACGCCGCCGGCCATCGCCCGAGGGCCGTACACGGGGAACACGATGTAGAAGAGGAAGCAGCTCAGGTACGTGACCATCACGGCCAGCGCGACCGACCGAAAGGCGTCGCGGCCGCGCGCGAAGAGGATCGCCACCGGAGGGATCACGAGGACGAGGTAATAGAGGAAATAACCGAAGTGCATGATCTCGCTCATCCAGGCCTGGGGCATGCTCGTCATCCAGACCTCGTGCCAGTGGACGCCGAACAAGGCGAGATCCAGCCGTTCCACCGTCGCGTCGAGCGGACGCGCTCCCCGGAGCGCCTGCACCCGCCCCAGCTCCGTCCAGAAGATCGCGAGCGCGGCGATGGGATACGTGACGGAGAGCGCCCTCACGGCGGACGGAACGCGCGGGATGCCGCGCAGGGCCCAGGGAAGGATGGCGGCGGCGCCGTGCGCGACCGAGACCCATGGAGCCACCGGGGTCTTCGACCAGAGGCTGAGCCAGACCAGCGCGAGGACGGCGTTGTACGCGGCGATCACCAGGTCCACGGGACGGAGTGCCATCGCGCGAAAGCGTATCCGTTCGTGGTACGCTATGCCATGCTCCGCTGGATCGACACGGTGTTCCCACGCCGCGCCCTCTTCCAGCGAGACCGGCGGCTCCTCCACCTCTTCCTCGGCCGCGTCCTCAGCTCCACCGGCTTCTCGATCGTCATCCCGTTCCTCGGTCTCTACCTCCACGGACAGCGCGGCGTCCCCATGAGCGCCGTGGGCGCCATCTTCTTCGTCGCCGCGCTCGCCGGCGCGCTCGGACAGGTGGTGGGCGGCGAGTGGACCGACAGCAAGGGCCGGAAGTACGTGCTCGTGCTCTCGCAGATGGTGCGGTCGGTCGCGTTCCTGGGGCTCGGCGTCGCGGTCATGCGGGATGCGCCCTTCCTCTGGTTCGCGCTTCTCACTTCCGTCAGCGCGTTCTCCGGCCGGATGTTCGAGCCGCCGTCCGGGGCCATGATCACGGACATCGCGGAGGGCGAGCGTCGCGCGGAGTATTTCGGGATTCTCCGGATCGGCGGGAATCTCGGATGGGCCCTCGGCCCCGCGATCGGGGGATTCCTGGCGGCGCTTTCCTATTCGTCCCTCTTCCTCGTCGGCGCGGGCATCCTGCTCGCCGCCGGGATCCTGATGGCGATCAAAGTCGAGGAGACCTCTCCGCGTCACCGAAGTCGTGGCACGGAACCGGCCGAGACCCCAGCGACCGCGGTGGGCGAGGCCATTCCGACCATGGGACCGGCATCATTCGTCCAGCGCCTCGGCGTGAACGAGATCCTCCAGACGTTCCGGGATCGGAGCTTCCTCCGGTACTGCCTCGCGACGCTCCTCTTCTTCACGGTGATGGCACAGCTCATGTCCACGCTCTCGGTCTACGCGGTCGAGTGGGCGGGACTCACCCAGGTGCAGCTCGGAACGGTCTACACCGTGAACGGGCTCATGGTCGTGTTCCTCCAGTTCCCCGCCGTGCGCCTCATCGCGGGCTTGAGGCTCACGACCGCCCTCGCGCTCGGCTCCGCGCTCTACGGGATCGGTTATGGCATGATGGGGCTCGCGGACGGGATGGCGCTCGTGACCCTCTCCATGTTCGTGGTGACGTGCGGCGAGATCGTCGCCACCCCGCCGTCCCAGCAGCTGGCCGCGAACTTCTCGACGGAATCGAACCGCGGGCGGTACATGGGGATCTACGGACTCTTCAACTCGTTCGGCTGGTCGCTGGGACCGCTGGTCGGCGGTGTGCTGCTCGACGTGTTCACGGGCCGCCCGATGATGGTGTGGGGCGCGATCGCGCTCCTCGCCTTCCTCGCCGTCCTCGGCTACCTGGATCTCCGCGGTCGCCTCGAACCATCCCGCGACCGGAACACCGAGGGAGCGGTGGCCCGGACCGCCGCCGCCTGAACGTAGCGAAACCACCGGGGGAAGCCACATGTCGACGACACCGAGCCGTGAGCACCACTTCGAAAGCCGCCTCGTCTGGACGGGGGCAAGGCACGGCGGCACCACGAACTACGAGACGTATTCCCGCGAGTACCGGGTGGACATCCCCGGCAAGGTCTCGTTCCGCGGCTCGTCGGCCGCCGCGTTCCGGGGCGATCCCAATCTGGCGAACCCGGAGGATCTCCTCGTGGCCGCGCTCTCGGCCTGCCACTTCCTGAGCTATCTCGCGTACTGCGCGCGGGACGGCGTGAACGTGGTCGCCTACGAGGACAACGCCTCCGGGACCATGCAGCGCGTGGAGCGCGTCACGAAGTTCACGGAGGTCGTCTTGAAGCCTCGCGTCACGGTGGCGCCGGGGTCGGATGTCGAGAAGGCGAAGGCGCTGCACGAGAAGGCGCACCACGCCTGCTTCATCGCGAACTCCGTGAACTTCCCGGTGCGGAACGAGCCCGAGATCCTGGTCGCGGCCACGGCATGACACGCCGGGTCGGGCGGCCCTGGCAGATCTACGCGCTCACGATGCTCTTCGCGTTGAAGGGCGCGGAGGAGCTCTTCCGGGGCGTGGTGGGAACCGCCTTCTACGTCGGCATCCAGTCCAGCAAGGGGATCCTGCAGGGATTCGGCCTCCAGCTCGCGATCCAGAGCATTCTGTTCTCACTCCTGCTCGCGGGAGCGAGCTTCTACGTGATGGCGGCGCTCTGGCTCGGCAGGTCCTCGTCCCGCAGCTGGGGGGTCGCCGTCGCGCTCGTGAGCGAAGCCGTCATGCTCGGATTCCTGATCTCGAGGCCTCCGGAGTTCGGGGGACGGATCCCGCTCGTTCGCACCGTGATCATCGCGTCCATCGTGAACCTCTCGATCGCAGCGATCCTGATCTTCGACACGAAGCTCTCGGCGTTCCTGGGAAGCACGAGACTCACGGGATGGTGGGTGCCGCGGCCGCTGCGGCGACGGGAGGCAGAGGAAGTGGAAGGCGCCGAGAAGGACGCGGAACGCTAGGCTGTCCGGAGAGGGATCTCGAGCGCCGTCAGCCGCGTTGTCCCATGTCGGCAAAACAACTGGCCGCGCGGCCAGTTCGATTCAGTCCTGGCTTGCTCCGCTAGCCCAGCGTGTAGCCGCCGTCCACGATCAGCACCTGCCCCGTCACCCAGGACGCGCGTGGGGTGCAGAGGAAGGCTGCCACGTTCGCGACTTCCTCGGGCGTGCCCACCCGGCCGAAGGGCGTGCGGCGCGTGGACTCCTTGATGATCTCGTCGTAGCTCGGGAAGATCTTCAAGGAGTCGGTGTCGATGAACCCTCCCGAGACCGCGTTCACGTTGATCCCTCGCGGCGCGAGCTCGTAGGCGAGGTAGCGCACCAGGGTCTCGATGGCCGCCTTGGAGACGCCGATCGCGGCGTAGCCGGGGATGTAGCGGTGGGAGCCGAGCGACGTCAGCGCGACCATCTTCCCGCCGTCGGGCATCATCTTCGCCGCTTCCTGCGCGCAGAAGAGGAGCGCCTTCGCGTTCGTGGCCATGGCCACGTCCCACATCTTGTCGTTCACGTCGAGGACGTTGCCGAAGTGGCCGAGCGCGGCGTTCGAGACGAGGATGTCGACCTTGCCGAAGGCGGATTTCAGCTCGGCGAACATTCCGGGGATCTGATCTTCGTTCCCCATGTTCGCGCGGAGGGCGACGGACTTCACGCCCTTGGACTCGATCTCGGCCACGGCGGCCTTCGCCGCGTCGCGGCTCCGGAAGAAGTTGATCGCGACGTCGCAGCCCATGCCGGCGAGCGCGAGCGCGATCGCCTTGCCGATCCCACGGGTCCCGCCGGTGACGAGCGCCGATTTTCCCTTCAGCTCACCCATGGCCCCTCCAGTAGCGCGTTCAGGAACGGGGCGGATGGTGCGGAGCGGGAGCGGGTTTTGTCAACGGCTCAGTTGACGGCCTCGATGCTCCTCGCGACGAGAGAGAGATCCCCGTTCGCGCCGTTCGCGCCCTTTGCGCCCTTCGTCCTCCATCCGTCCACGAGCGCCGTGACGCGAACCTGCGCGCCGTCGGCGGGACGCTTCAGCGCGCCGATCGAGATCGGGAAGGACTGCCCCGTCTCCGCCATCCGGAACGTGGTGCCCGACCGGGTGGCCGCGATCGAGCCTTTCGCCTCGAAGAGCACGTCCACGAGGCTCAGGTCGTGAAGCCGGTTCTCCGCGAGGGAGCGGACCACGTCGCGAAGCGGCACCGGGCGCGGCTTCGGGTAGCGGATCTCGACCTGGTCGGTCGCGACCCGCGCCTCGCCTCCGTCCGACTTGGACTTCACCATCTGCCGGATGTTGGTCCGGCAGTGGGAGCACGAGGTGCACCCGCGAAGCGCGAGATAGACGCGGGCGAAGGCATCGTTCGCGGGAGCGGCCTGTGCCGACGGCGCGGACGGCGTCTTCGGCGGCTGCCCGGCGGTCACGGACGGGGCCGTTGCGGCGACCAGGAAGGCCGCCGCGCCGGCGACCGCGGTGGAGCGAAGGATGGAACGCATCATGGTGGGCTCCTTCGTCAGCATCAGAACATGAACG